>JBFKIN010000140.1:0-6854 GCA_041632255.1 Oceanococcus sp.
CTGCGCAAGGTCGCCACCAGACCCATGCGCGCCGATTCCTGAACCCCGCGGACTCTGCAGCAGCTGCCAGGACAACGGCTTTCTGGTGCTGCACCTCAGGAACATACTGCGGCCTTGACCAGATTGAGCGGCGGGGAACCTGACTGGAAATCAGGCGGCACAGGTCCAGTCCGCTCGGCGAGAGTCCAGCCCTAATACTAAAGTATTAGCGCTCGCATGAGTCTGTTTATATTCAGGTTTTTGCGTATCGACAAAGGCTCTCTCCAGCGACTGGAACGGTTTGACCAAGCCCCGCGTGGTGTGTCTGCGAGACTGAGAGTCACGCTGCTCCACAGCAGCTCCGGAGATGGCGCAACGCCGCACCGGCCTCCACGGACGAAAGCAGCAGCGCAGGAGACAACGAACACATGCAGATCCAAAATCCGAACCAGGACAAGGAACAAGACCAAGCGGGCCGCTGGCCCAGACTCCAGCCGGTCATTACCCGCGCTCTGGGGGCCGCCCTGATCCTGGTCGCGATGTTGCTGATGAGCGCCTGCGAGGGCGGTCGCATCGACAGCGTGACGCCGCGCCACGACGCCAGCGCGCCCGACGCCGTTTTCGAAGGACCGGTCGCCCGCGCCGACTGTGGGCCTGGTTCCATGCCGGAAACCGACATTCAGGGCCGGGTCTCCATGGAGGACCGGGTCAGCGGCCGCTCACAGCAGGGTTATTCCTGCAATCTGGAACTGGTCGGCCAGCATCAGGGCAAGGGCGCCAGCTGGCAGATGGCGTGGTACGAGGACTGCGCCTATTACGGCACTGCCTTTCCTGGCGGCGCCGGCACTCAGGTTCTGGACGTTTCCGATCCGACGAATCCCCGCAACACCACGGCACTCAGCACGCCGGCCATGCTGGATCCCTGGGAGTCATTGAAGGTCAATGAACGTCGCGGCCTCCTCGGCGCCGATGCGGGCTGGAATGTCGGCGGGCCGGTCTTCTTCGATGTCTACGACCTGAACGAGGACTGCGCCCAGCCGCAGCTGCTGTCCAGCACCCCGACCCAGACCCCCATCGGGCACGAGGGCGAATGGGCGCCGGATGGCCTGACCTATTACGTGGGCCTGGCGCATAGCGCCATCGACGTCAGCAACCCCAGCCTGCCGCTGCCGATTCCTCAGACTGACACCGTGGGATCGCTGCACGGCCTGTCTCTGAACGAGGACGGCACCCGCATGTACGCGGTGTCGATCGGTCGCATCGCCCCGGGCAGCTGCGGCAATGGCCTGGTCATCTACGACACCACGGCGGTGCAGAACCGCGAGCCGAATCCGCCCATGCCGGTCATCGGTCAGGTTTGCTGGGAGGACGGCAGCACCGCCCAGCACACCATTCCGGTGTTCTATGACGGCAAACCCTACGTGCTGTTCGTCGATGAAGGCGGCGTCGGCGGCTTCTATGGCCCGGCCGGCGCAGCCCGTTTCATCGATATCAGCGACGAGACGCAGCCGCGTGTGATCTCCAAGCTCAAGCTGGAGATCCACATGCCCGAGAACGCCGAAATCGCCTCGGCCGACGTCCAGGGCAATGGCACCTTCGGCTACCAGGCCCACTATTGCAGCGTCGATCGCAAGATCAATCCCACCGCCCTGGCCTGCGGCTACTTCCAGTCCGGCATCCGGGTCTTCGACATCCGCGATCCGCACCACCCGCGCGAGATCGCCTACTACAATCCGCCCGCCCAGGTGGGCAAAGCCGATCAGCTGCCCAGCTCGGAGCATGTGAACGGCCTGCAGCAGGACAACAACAACCTGACGGCGGACTGGTGCTCTGCCCAGGTGCGCCTGATTCCGGAGCGCGGCGAACTGTGGAGCACCTGCCAGGACAACGGATTCATGGTGCTGCGCTTCACCAATGGAGTATGGCCCTTCGAATGATGATGGGCTGACTCCATGCGCGCCTCAGCCAGACGGGCCATCCTGGCCACACCCGACGCAAGACCGTGTCCATTAGGTCTTCTGGCCCCGCTCGGACGTCCATGGCGACGATCGGGGCGGATCGTCCGCTTTGACCGCCTCTGCGACACACTGCGGGCTGCCTCCCGCGCCGGGACGCAAACCGCCTTGCAAAGCGATCGACGCCGAGGTGCAGGCCCGCACAGGGAAAGTGGGCGGCCGACAGAACCCACGCCGCGCCCTTCGTCTCCGGGTTCCGTCACCGCGAACACGAAAGCGGGCATTGACGTTTCCTTCACCGGGGATCGGCAGCATTCGGTAAAAATCGCCTGTGACACCAGTCACTTATGGCCACAATACAGGTGAGCAGGAACACGCAACAGCTCCCAGAAAAGCCCTCCGAGAGAGCCACAGCAGCCATGAAACCGAGCCCAGCTGCTGAACTTGAGCAGGAGTCCGTGCTCAGCGATCAACTCGAGCGCTGGCACAGAAAACCACCGCTATCCCTGTACTTCCCTCCCGGTCTGGAGGGGGAATTCACCCGTGACCGGCATGAGCGCTTCATTCCAGTCGCCCGATTCACGCTGGCACTGGCGGTCATCTCCTATGTGAGCTTCCTGCTGCTGGACGGGTTTGTGTTCCACCATTACGCCGGAACGCCGATCGTCTGGTTCATGGTGCTGTTCGGGGCGCTGCCCTGCCTGCTCATGTTCGGCTTCACTTACCTGCCGAACCAGGCCCGCTGGTATTCGGCGGTCGCACAGGCCACGCTGCTCCTCAACGGTGTTTACCTGAGCATTCACGTCAACTGGGGGCGGGCCCTGGGCGTGGATCCGCCTGCCCAGATGCTCACCATGCAGATGTTTTACATCTACTTTTTCCTGGGCATCCGCTTTGCCACGGCCGTGCCCCTGGTCCTGCTGATCGCCGCGAGCTACACGGCCAGCATGCTCTTCATCGGCTTCGATCCCTACAGAACCTATGAGGAGAGCTACCTCTATGTGGCGACGGGTTTCATGGGCGCGGTGGCCGCCAGGCTCACGGAGTTCTCGCATCGTAAGGTCTGGTTGCAGAAACGCAGCCTGAAGGTGCTCTCGGAACGAGATGCGCTGACGGGACTGGCCAATCGTCGCGTGTTCTACGAGCATTGCGGCGCCCTGCTGAACAAGGTGCGACGCAGCGGCGATCAGTTCGGTCTGGCCCTGATCGATCTCGATCATTTCAAGGCGTACAACGACAGCTTCGGCCATGTCCGGGGCGATGACTGCCTTCGTCGCGTGGCAAAGGCCCTGGCATCGCAGGCCCAGCGGGATGGGGATCTTGTCGCCAGACTGGGCGGAGAGGAGTTCGCCGTGATCTGGCAAGGCGCCGACCGCGCGGTGACGCGGGCAAAAGGTGAAGGCTTGCTCGAAACGATCCGGCGCGAGTCCCTGGCCCATCCCCGTGGAATCGGCGGCATCGTCACCGCGAGCATCGGTCTGTGGTGCGAAGAAGACGGGGCGCCCCGGACGGCCCAACAGGTGGTGGCCGCGGCCGATCACGCCCTGTATGCCGCCAAAGCCGCAGGCCGGAACGAGCTGCGCGCAGCCTGGCTGGACAACGAGGCTTCGGCTGCTCCGCAGGGGAATGCGGCACAGGTCACAAGCAGCCAGTCGTGACCCTGGCCATGTGGCCGAACCACCACCGCTGCGCCGAACATGATGCCGCGGTTCTCGATCTGGGGACCCGGTCCTCGCGGGGACAGCGACACTCCGGCGGTGCTGATCAGTCCATCGTCACCGCCGGCGGCCGTCAGGTGCCCGACGAGCCTAGAGCTGAATCTTGCCGCCCGGGCCACCCGGCCCGCCGGGCTGGAGGATCGGAGAAGCCAGCTCCTGCTTGCGCTGCAGATCACGCAGTTCCTCCATGACCCGGCCGGCTTCTTCATTGACGGCGTCCGGGAAGGCCGCGATGGCGGCCGCCAGATCCTCGGCCTCGATCTCGAAGTTCAGCGGCAGCTGTCCGGCCGGCGTCATCATGGCCGCCTGCCCCTGAAAACGCGTCGCACGGCTCGAATCGGCTTCACCATCCACCGTCACCGGCACCAGGCGCCGGATGCTGCCCATACGCAGGTCGGTATAGGTCTCCTCGCGATACAGGTTCGCGCTGTCGAATTCGAGTTTCTCTTCTCCTGCTTGGCTCATGCTGCGGGGCCTTCCATTCATGCGGGGCGCGCATTGTGCCACGGCCGGGCAGACCGGCTTCACAAGCAAGCCTTCCCGGGCCGGCTGAAACGGGCTTGCAACCAAAGTATGAGACGGCACAGACCGCTGTTTTATAAACGGTTTTCCCGCATACGACCAATGTCCAGCTTCAGACCGGGAACCCATTGCAAGAGACTCGCGTGAACCGGATCAGAACCCGCCAATGGAGGCTACGCCATGTCAGCTTGCGGCAAGCACACCGCCTTTTACATCACCGCCTCGGTGATGATCGCCCTGCTGACGGCCTGCCAGGGCGGCCGGATTGACAGCACGGCCCCGCGCCACGACGCGAGCGCGCCTGATGCGGTCTTTGAAGGCCCGGTCGCCCGCGCCGACTGCGGGCCCGGCTCGATGCCGGAAACCGATATTCAGGGACGGGTTGCCATCGAAGACCGCACCAGCGGCCGTTCGCAGGCAGGATACGCCTGCAACCTGGAACCCGTTGGTCAGTTCCAGGGGGAAGGGGCCAACTGGCAGATGGCCTGGTATGAAGACTGCGCCTACTACGACACGCAGTTCGGCGGACCAGCCGCACACACCGTGCCTGGAACACAGGTCATTGATGTCAGCGACCCCACTCACCCCGTGCGCACGACCAATCTCGTCACGGGCGCGATGCTAGACCCCTGGGAATCGCTGAAGGTGAACGAGAAGCGTGGGTTACTGGCTGGCGTCGCCGGTTGGAACCTCAATGGTCCGGTTTTCTTCGACATCTACAACATCAGCGACGACTGCGCGCAGCCCGAACTGCTGGCCAGTACGCCGGTGCAACTGCCCATCGGCCATGAAGGCAATTTTGCGCCCGACGGCACGACCTACTATGGCTCGTCCACAACTACGCCGGTCACGATCGCCATCGATGTGAGCAACCCCAGTGCGCCAACGCCGATCAGCAACATCAATCGCCAGACCCATGGCCTCAGCATGAGCGAGGACGGTAACCGCGCCTATCTGGCGTCGATCAACGAATGCGGCGCCTCGGGAGGCAATGGCCTGCGTATTCTGGACACCTCGGCCGTTCAGTCTCGCGCATTCCTGGCGGCCGCACCTCTGCTCGGCGAGGTCTGCTGGACCGATGGCAGCACCGCGCAGCATACGGTGCCGATCACGATAGGTGGCCAGCCATTCATCCTGTTCGTGGACGAAGGCGGCCTGGGCGCCGCCCGCCTGATCGATATCAGTGACGAAACCCAACCGCGGGTCGCATCCAAGCTGAAGCTGGAAATCCACATGCCGGAGTACCAGGAAAAGCGTGAGGTGGATCTGCCGGGCACCGGCCTGTTCGGCTACGAGGGCCACTATTGCGGCGTGGATCGCAAACAGAATACCTCCACGGTGGCCTGCGGATACTTTCAGTCAGGCATCCGGGTCTTTGACGTGCGCGACCCCTATCATCCTCGCGAAATTGCCTACTACAACCCGCCCGCGCAAGAAGGCAACCGAGCCGCGATTCCCGGCTCGCAACACGCCAATGGCCCGCTGGGTTCCCTCGCGGGCACGACCAGCCTGACCGCCGACTGGTGTTCCGCCCAGGTGCGTCTCATCCCCGAGCGCGGGGAATTGTGGACCACCTGCCAGGACAACGGCTTCATGGTGTTGCGCTTCACCAACGGCGTCTGGCCTTTCTGACATGCCGCGATCTGACTTTCCCGTGGGCTTCCTGGAGTCACGACTTCGAGAGGCTTACCTGCTTCTCACCGCCATCGTTCTGGTTGCCTGCGGCAGCGGCCGCAGCACGGACGCAATCCAAGGCGCGGACGCCGGCACCTGGCAGGGCGCCTGGGCCGCCGCTCCGCATCAGCCCATCAGCCAGTCGGATACGAGCTTCCGCATGATCGTGCGCCCGACCCTGGGCGGCGATCGCCTGCGCCTGCGCTTCAGCAACGCCTACGGCAGCGAGCCCACGCGGATCGGCGCCGTCAGCATTGCGAAGCGCAGTACCGGCCCGGCGGTCGATCCGGACAGCCTGCAGCCGGTCAGCTTTGCTGGCCAGCCTGCCGTCGCCGTGCCAGCGGGCACCGAGATCATCAGCGACCCGCTGGACTTTTCCTGGACCTTCGGTGAGGAACTGGCGATCAGCTTTCATGTCGCTGAGGCCAGCGACATGGACCAGCACGGCAATGCGGTGGCCGTGGGTTACAGCGGCAGCGGCAATCTGACCATGGATGCATCCGGCACTGGTTACGGCAATGCCGTCACATCCTTCTTCAGTGTCATGGGTCTGGATGTGGACAGGCCTGACGCCACGGGAACCGTCGTCGCGCTGGGCGACTCCATCACCGATGGCGGCAATCCGCCGGAGATCAACAACCGCTGGCCGGACTACCTGGCTGAGCGCCTGCACGAGGCGGGCCTCGTGTTTGGCGTGCTCAATGAGGGCATCGGGGCCAACCAGGTGACCCGCGACACCGAGTTTCTCGGATTCAGCGAGGCGGCGGTCAGTCGCTTCGAACGTGACGTGCTGCAGCGTCCGGGACTGCGCACGGTGGTGCTGTTCGAGGGCACCAATGATCTGGCGGGCGGGGTGCTGGCTGCAGAAATATTCGACGGACTGGCCGACATGGCGACGCGTGCCCAATCTGCCGGGGTACGGACCATCATTGGCACCATCACCCCGCGCGGTAGCAGCGCCCTGTGGACCGAGGCGATGGAACAGCAGCGCGTGTTGCTGAACCAG
>JBFKIN010000141.1:0-6805 GCA_041632255.1 Oceanococcus sp.
ATGTCGTCGTCAGCGCTCACAGTCCCAGATCGCTCAGAAGGTCGTCAGCGTCCGCCTGGGAGGCGGCATTGTGCTTGTCTTGGCGGCCCGCCACGGGCCCCATCAACTCTCCCTTGGCCGGGGCCTCAATTTCCAGCGGCTCGATGCCGGCCAGATTCATCAGTTCGCCGAGAGTCTGTTCCATGGTCCCGACCAGGCCGATGACCCTGCGGATAATCTGTCCGGACAGGTCCTGATAGGCCTGGGCGGCGGACAATTCGGTGAGGTTGCGGCGAAGCGCCGCTGCGATCGCGCCCACCTCCTGCCAGTTGGCGCCCTGCCCGACCAGCTCCTGCAGACGCATCACGTAGTTGCGCGAGTCCTCGACGAGATCCAGGGTCTGGGTTGCAGCGTCCTCGGTCAGCTGAATCACCGCATCCAGCCGCGAGCGCGCATCCGGAATCTCCGCCGCGACCCGGGCCAGACGGCTGTCGAGTTGCAGGGCCTGCATTTCGGCCTGCAGGTCCATGGCCATGCGCTGGACGGCCTGGGCGAAGGGCCGGCAGCGAGCCTCCTCCAACTCCTGCATGCCGCGCTCGACCTCGGGCCAGCACTGAGCGCTGGCGGCGAGGTGGAGTTGCTCCAGTCGCTGGGCCAGTTCCGCGTGGTTCACGACACGAACCTCAGGCCGCAGCCTGCAGGCGCTGGATAATGCGATCGAGTTTCTCTTTCAGTGTCTCGGCTGTGAAGGGCTTGATGATGTAGCCGCTGACGCCGGCCTGCGCCGCTTCGACGATCTGCTCCTTGTTCGCCTCGGCGGTCACCATCAACACGGGCAGGCTCGCTGTGGACGGCTCGCTGCGGATCGCCTTGAGCAACTCGATACCCGTCATGCCGGGCATGTTCCAGTCGGTGACCACGAACTGAATGCCTCCGGCCTTGAGAATCGGCAGGGCGGTGTTGCCGTCATCGGCTTCAACCACATTGTTGTAGCCCAGATCGGCCAGCAGATTCTTGACGATGCGACGCATCGTCGGGAAGTCATCCACCACCAGGAATTTGGTGTTCTTGTCCATCGCATTTGCCTCGGTTCAATGTGTCCAGTCTTGCAGCTTGCCGCGCAGCCGCAGGTGCGCCCGCCCCTGCAGCTGACAGACGCGTGATTCGCTGACGCCAAGTACGGCGCCGATTTCCTTCAGGTTGAGTTCCTGCTGGTAATACAGGGACAGGACCAGCTGGTCCCGCTCCGGCAGCTCGCGGATGGCCTGGGCCAGATCGCCGCGGAAGGCGGTACGTTCGTAATCCTGGTCCGGGTTGTCGCCGGAGACCGGCATGTCCGAGCGCTCGTGCTCGCCATCCTCGTCAATGACATCGATCGGCAGGGCATGGCACCGGCTGGCGTCGGCCAGCAGGCTGCGGAGTTCCGCAAGATCCATCTCCATGCGCGCGGCCACTTCCGCTTCAGTGGCCGGCCTGCCTTTGTCCTGCTCGATCTCGCGCATGATCTCCGCCGCCTCGCGCATGCGCCGGTGCACGGAACGCGGCGCCCAGTCACCGCGTCGCAACTCATCGATCATGGCCCCGCGGATGCGAAAACCGGCGAAGGTCTCGAAGCTGGCCCCGCCTGCCGGATCAAAGTTCGCGGCGGCCTCGAGCAGGCCGATCATCCCCGACTGGATCAGATCATCCAGCTCCACGCTGTCCGGCAGTCGCGCCGCCAGGTGCAGCGCGATGCGCTTGACCAGCGGCGCATGCTGGTCCACCAGCACATCCGGCGATTCCAGGCTCGCCTCGATATAACTGGCTGCGGCTGCGCTCATGACACGGCGGCCACGGAGCCCTGGCCGAGCATACGATCAACGAAAAATTCAAGGTGGCCGCGCGGGCCACTGACCGCACGCCAGCCGCCAACCGTACGGGCCAGGTCTCGAAAGGCCTGGGCCGAGGGACTGCCCGGCCAGGTTTCGACCACCAGCTTCTGCCTCTGGATCGCCTGGCGCAGGCGTTCATCGAAGGGCACCGCCCCGACATACTCGAGATTGACGTTCAGGAAACGGTCGGTGACCTTGAGCAGCTTGCGATACAGTTCCTGACCCTGGGCCGGGTTTGCGGTCATGTTGGCCAGCACCTGGAAACGGTCCAGGCCGCGATCGCGCGACAGCACCTTGATCAGGGCGTAGGCGTCGGTGATCGAAGCGGGTTCGTCACAGACCACCACCAGAACGTGGTGGGCCGCCTGGGCAAAGGTGAGCACGTTGCCAGCGATACCGGCGGCACTGTCGATCAGCAGGGTGTCGAACTCGACATCCAGCTCGCTGAAGGCATGGATGAGTCCCGCCTGCTCGGTCGGGCTCATTTCGGCCAGGGCCGTATTACCGGACGCCGCCGGCACGATCAGCATGCCACCCGGCCCGCGCACCAGGCTGTCCTGCAGGCTGCAGCGCCCCTCCAGCACATGACCGAGATGGAAGCGGGGCTGCAGGCCAAGCAGCACATCAAGGTTGGCCAGACCGAAATCCGCATCCAGCAGCAGGACCCTGCGTCCCGCCTGCTGCAGGGAGAAGGCCAGATTGACGGTCACGCTGCTCTTTCCCACGCCACCCTTGCCACTCGCCACCGTGATGACCTGGGCGGAGCGGGCGCGGTTTCGGTTCTGCATGGCGGCAGCCTGGTGATAATCAAGCACAGGCACGAAGACCCTCCCCGGTTTTCAGCTTGCGTGCCTCAAGGGCGCGCCCAATCAGGTCTGCGGCACGCGGCATGTGCAGATCCTCCGGCACCTGCTGGCCATCCGAGACGTAAGCCAGCGGCAGCGGCTGGTCCAGCAGATAGCTGAGCACCGGACCGATCTGCCCGGTTTCATCCAGCTTGGTCAGGATCAGGCAATTCGGTCGGGCATCGGCAAAGCGCCGCGCCTGCAGGACCAGATCCGGCACGCTGGTCGCGGCCGACAGGCACAAGGCGCGGAACAGGCCATTGCGTCGGCTGAGCAGCTGGAACTGCGGCTGGAGCATGCCGTCACGACCGCCCATCCCGGCCGTGTCGACCAGAATGAGCTCGTCTTTCTGGCGACTGCCCAGGAGATCATCCAGTTCATCGGCACGGCCGATCCGGTGCAGCGGCGCGCCAAGAATCCGTCCGAAGGCCGCCAGCTGTTCACGGGCGCCGATGCGGTACTCGTCAGTGCTGACCAGCTGCACGCTGCCCTGCCCGAACTGCAGGATATGGCGGGCGGCCAGCTTCGCCACGGTCGTGGTCTTTCCCACACCGGTGGGCCCGACCAGGGCCAGCGCACCACCGCGGGACATCAGCTCCCTGCGGCCCAGAGGCAGTTGCTGCGCCAGCAGATTGACGATCTGACGGCGGGCTTTCGGGCCATCGAGCGTGGGGTCCAGCGCCTCGGCCAGTCGATGGGCATGGACCGCCCGGATTCCCAGACTGCCGAGCAGCGCATGCGCCGAGCGGCGTCCGGGGCTGCGGCTGTGGTATTGGGTGGACACTGCGTCCAGGCGCGACTCCAGCATTTCGCGCATGGCTTCGATCTGCTCTTCCAGCACGGAGCTGCCGCGGGGAATGCAGGATTCATCGAAGTCCGGCATCTGCGTCATGCTGTCCGCCGGATCACGGGCCTGGGGTCGACTCCGGGCCTGCTGCATCAGCGCCTCGTCGTAATCCACGGCGGCCACCAGTTCGATGCCGTGCGTCGTTTCGTGACTGGACAGGATCACAGCATCCGGACCCTGCTCCTGCTGCACCATGCGCAGGGCGGTCCGCATGTCGGGGGCTGAATAACGCTTGATCTTCATCTCATTCCCTCAAGGCTGCGGGCTAGCCGATCGCGGCCACGACCCGTATGCGTTGCTGTTCAGGCACTTCGTTGTAAGACAGGACATGAAATCCGGGCAGGCTGCTGCGCAGCAGCCGCGACAGCATGGGCCGCAGCAGGTCGGGCACGAGGAGGATCGCGGGCTCGCCAGCCTCCTGGCGGGCTTCGAAGCATTTCGTGGCCGAGGCATGCATTCGTTCCATCAATCCGGGCTCCATCACGTCCTTCTGCGCCGACTCCTGCAACATTCGTTCCAGAGACTGATCGAGGGTCATCACCGGCAGCTCCTGGGCCCGTGGCGCTATGCTTTCCAGGATCTGGCGGCGCAGCGCGACCCGGGCTGCGGCGGTCAACTTGTCCACGCTGCTGTCCGGACTGGCGATCTCGGCCAGCGCCTCGAGAACCCCGCGCATGTTCTTCAGGGGAATGCCTTCGGCCAGCAGGTTCTGCAGGACCCGGACCAGGCTCGCCAGCGGCAGGCGCTTGGGTACCAGATCCTCGACCAGCTTGGGGGCGTGCTCGGCGAGCCGGTTCAGGAGCTGCTGCGCGTCGTCGTGCCCGAACAATTCGGCCGCGTGATCCTTGACCAGCTGTGACAGATGCGTGGCGATCACGCTGGACGGATCAACCACCGTGTAACCCTTGGCCTGTGCCTCGCTGCGCTGGCCCGGATCAATCCACCAGGCATCCAGGCCGAACACCGGGTCCTTGGCGCTGATGCCCGCCAGTTCCCCGAAGCTGTTGCCCGAGGACAGGGCCAGTTCCTTTCCCAGGTGGATCGTCGACTTGGCCAGCGTGCTGCCAAACAGGGTCACACGGTACTCCGACGGCGAGAGCTCCAGCGCGTCGCGGATGTGAACGGCAGGCACCAGGAAACCCAGTTCGCGGGTGAGCTTGCGCCGCACTGCCTTGATCCGGTTCATCAGGTCGCCACCCTGACGGCCATCCACCAGCGGGATCAGGCGATAGCCGACTTCGAGACCCAGCGGGTCCTCGGCCTCAACGTCGTTCCAGTCCACCTCGGTGCGCGGTGGCGCGGGCGGGCGTTCGGTTTGCTGCGCCTGGGCCGCGGCCTCGCGGGCGCGTCGCTGTCCCTGCCACCAGGCCAGCACTGTGCAGGTGCCACCGAGAAGCAGGAAGGCGAAGTTGGGCATTCCCGGAATCACGCCGATCAGCAGCAACAACCCCCCGGTGATGGACAGCGCCCGTGGCGAGTCGAACAGCTGGCCCAGCACCTGCTGGCCCATGTCCTGCGCCTGCGACATCCTGGTGACCAGGATGGCCACCGCACTGGACAGCAGCAAGGCGGGAATCTGCGCCACAAGACCGTCGCCGATGGTCAGCAGCGTGTAGGTGCGACCGGCGTCGGACAGGCTCATGTCGTGCTGCGCCATGCCGATGATGAGGCCGCCGATCAGATTGATGAACAGAATCAGCAAGCCGGCCAGCGCGTCGCCGCGCACGAATTTGGATGCGCCGTCCATGGAGCCATAGAAATCCGCTTCCTCGCGTATTTCTTCGCGACGGCTGCGTGCGTCCTCCGCCGAGAGCAGCCCGGCGTTGAGATCGGCATCGATGGCCATCTGCTTGCCGGGCATGGCGTCCAGGGTGAAACGTGCCGAAACCTCGGAGATGCGCTCTGCGCCCTTGGTCACCACCACGAAGTTGATGATGGTGAGGATGCCGAAGACGACCAGACCGACCGTGTAATTGCCGCCGATGACAAACTCGCCGAAGGCTTCGATGACGCGCCCGGCCGCAGCCGTTCCCTCGTGGCCATTCAGCAGAACAACCCGGGTGGAGGCGACATTCAGGGACAGGCGCAGCAGCGTGACGATGAGCAGCACCGAAGGAAACGCGGAAAACTCCAGCGGCCGCATGACGTAAACAACGGCCAGCAGGATGGTCAGCGAGAGCGCGATGTTGAAGCTGAACATCATGTCCAGCATCACCGGCTTCATCGGAATGACCATCATGGCCAGCAGCGCCAGCAACAGGACTGCTGCGCCCAGGCCATTGAGACGTGAGGGATGGAACTGGCGAATCAGTTGGCTGAGATCCAAGGAACCTGGCCGGCGTCAATTTGTTCATGCCGATGCAAGCCGTGGGCCACGCCAGGAGCAGCGAAAATCTGGCGGCTGCACAGGGCTTGGTGCTGAAATCGGTGTCAGTTCAGGCCTCAGCCACGCATCCGGCCGTGACCGATTTGACGCACGAGGGCCAGTGCGGCCTGGAGCAGGCGGCCCGGGTGACGGAAACCGGGCGCGGAAGGAGTGTCAGCACGATGACACGGAGATTGCGGTCTTCGGCCCTCGCTCTCGCCTGCGACGAGCAAGGCAGCGACTCGCGCACCCCACGGGTCTGCTCAAGCTTTTACGCCGATGACCGTCCGGGCACGCCAGTGCGCCTGCGGGGCCGACAATGGTCCGGTCACGCTCCGTCGGCCCTGGCGATATTGAGCGGAAGCGCCGCGCAAACGGCACAACCGCTCCGGCTGATCAGCCGACGCGCGAGCGGGCGCCCGGAACAAGCCGATTCATGTCCATCAGCGTGCTTTTCCCGATCAGTTGATGGGCGTTTTCGGCCTGATAGCCGCGGCTTACGGCCAGTGTCAGGGCCAGCATGGTCAGCACCAGAAAGGCCGCGCCCCAGTTCCGGACATCGGTCCAGGGGGCGGTGCGCAGAGTCCGAAATGACATCTGGCTCATTGAGGAAATCTCCTTAATTCAACGTCACTTATATTAAGGCCATTTCCTTATTTTGCAAGAGTCGCTGAGATGATTTTTGTTTTCCCGCGCAAATTCAATAAGATGCCCAGATGACATCGAGGACAGTTCCAGTCAAGCCCTCACCGCGGTCTGCGCCTACGCCGACCCGGACCGAGCGCAGCGCAGCCACCCGCGCGAGGATCATCGCCGTTGCGGTGAAGCTGTTCGCCGAGCGCGGCATTGAAGGAGTCTCGCTCAACGACATCAACAAGGCCGCCGGCCAGCGCAACAA
>JBFKIN010000142.1:0-6798 GCA_041632255.1 Oceanococcus sp.
GGATCAGGCGGAGTGTAGGATATCGCCCTGTCCGCAATGTCGCGGGCTGACAAACGGCGAGGAAGGACGAATCATGGCGGAGCGCAAGGCGGAAATCCTGCTGGTGGAAGACAACGCGGCAGACGTGAAGCTGGCCGAGGAAATCTTCAAGGAGGGCGGCCTGTCCTTCAATCTGCAGGTGGCCCGTGACGGGGAACAGGCGCTGGCGATGCTGCGGCGCGAAGGCGAGCACGCCGATCTGGTCATGCCGGACTTCGTGCTGCTGGATCTGAACCTGCCGCGCAAGGACGGTCGCGAGGTGCTGGCCGAGATCAAGGCCGATCCGGTGCTCCGGCGCATTCCGGTCATGGTCCTGTCGACCTCGAACGCGCCGCGCGATGTGCTGACCTGCTATGAGTTGCAGGCCAATGCCTACATCTGCAAGCCGATAGACCTCGACGAGTTCATTGAGCTGGTGGAATCCATCCGGGCGTTCTGGATGCGTTTCGCCGAATTCCCGCCGAAAGCCTGAAGATGGACCGACTGCTTCTGGGGCTGGCCGCCCTGTACGGACTGAGCGGCGTGGCCATGGGGGCCTTTGCGGCCCACGCATTGAAAGGGCGTCTGGATGACTACGCGCTGGGCATTATGCAGACAGCCACGCAATATCAGCTCGTCCATGCCGTCGCCATGCTGGCGGCTCTGCCTCTTTTGTCCGGCCCGGGGATCCTGCCGCGCTGGGCGCTCTGGGCCTTTGCCTGCGGGGTATTGCTCTTCAGTGGCAGCTTGTATGCGCTGGCTCTGAGCGGGGTCAGGGCGCTGGGCGCGATCACGCCGCTGGGCGGGCTGCTGTTGCTCGCAGGCTGGGGCCTGCTGCTGATCCACGCGTTCCGGGGCGCGCCGCAATAGTCGGCGGGGCGGCCTCGGCCACCCCGCCCGGAAGCCCTCAATCCTGCGGAGTCTGCCCGGCCAGATACAGCCAGGTGCTGAGCACGGTATCGGGATTCAGCGACATGCTTTCGATGCCTTCATCCAGCAGCCACTGCGCCAGGTCCGGGTGATCCGATGGTCCCTGACCACAAATGCCGACATACTTTCCGGCCTTGCGGCAGGCCGCTATGGCCATGTGCAGCAGCGCTTTGACCGCCTCATTGCGCTCGTCGAACATCTCGGCAATCAGGCCGGAATCGCGGTCCAGACCCAGGGCCAGCTGCGTCATGTCATTGGAGCCGATCGAGAAGCCATCGAAATGCTCCAGGAACTGCTCGGCCAGCAGCGCATTGGAGGGCAGCTCGCACATCATCTGAATCTTGAGCTCCTCCTTGCCGCGCTCCAGGCCAAACTGGCGCAGCTGTTCGATCACACGCTGCGCCTCGTCGACGGTTCGGACGAAGGGCACCATGATCTGCACGTTGCGCAGGCCCATGGTCTCGCGGACGTAGCGCACCGCGCGGCACTCCAGTTCGAAGCAGTCCTTGAAGCTTGCGTCCACGTAGCGGGAGGCGCCGCGGAATCCCAGCATCGGGTTCTCCTCCTGCGGCTCGTACTGGCGCCCACCGATCAGGTTGGCATATTCATTGGATTTGAAGTCGGACAGGCGCACGATCACCGGCTCGGGCGCAAAAGCTGCGGCGATGGAAGCGATTCCCTCGACCAGTCGCATGACATAGAAATCCACCGGATCCTTGTAGGGCGCCGCCAGCTGGCGGATGGTGGATTGCAGCTCCGGACTTTGCCGGTCGAACTCCAGCAGGGCCTGCGGGTGAACACCGATCATCCGGTTGATGATGAATTCCAGGCGGGCGAGGCCGACGCCCGCATTGGGAATGCTGGCGAAGTCGAAGGCACGGTCCGGGTTGCCGACGTTCATCATGATCTTCAGCGGAACCTTGGGCATGTCCCCCAGATCCACCTCGTCGACCTCGAAGCCGATATGACCTTCGTAGACGTAGCCGGTGTCGCCTTCGGCGCATGACACCGTGACCTCGTCACCATCGCGCAGTGCGCTGGTGGCGTCACCACAACCGACCACCGCAGGAATGCCCAGTTCGCGCGCGATGATGGCGGCGTGACAGGTCCGGCCACCACGATTGGTCACGATGGCGGCACAGCGTTTCATCACCGGTTCCCAGTCCGGGTCGGTCATGTCCGTGACCAGAACGTCACCGGCCTGCACGCGGGACATCTCGCTCAGTTCGCTGACATTACGCACCGTTCCGGCCCCGATCTTCTGACCGATGGCGCGCCCTTCACTCAGGATGGCGCCGCGCCGGGACAGGCGATAGCGCTGCAGCTTGCCGGAGCCTGCGCGGCTTTTCACCGTTTCCGGGCGGGCCTGCAGGATATAGAGCTTTCCGTCCTGTCCGTCCTTGCCCCACTCGATATCCATCGGGCGGCCATAATGCTCCTCGATGATCAGGGCCTGGCGGGCCAGGTCTTCCGCCTCCGCATCGCTGAGACTGAGGATGCAGCGCTTCTGGTCGGGCACTTCGACGAATTCAACGGTCTTGCCCAGGCTCCGATCCTTGGTGTAGACCATCTGCGAAGCCTTGGCGCCGACATTACGGCGCAGCACTGCCGGCCGTCCGGCCTTCAGGTTTGGCTTGTAGACATAGAATTCATCGGGGTTGACGGCGCCCTGGACCACACCTTCCCCCAGGCCGAACGCGGAGGTGATGAAGACCACCTTGTCAAAGCCGGATTCGGTATCAATCGTGAACATCACCCCGGAAGCGCCGATGTCCGAACGGACCATGCGCTGAATGCCGGCCGACAGGGCGACCTGCTCATGGGCGAAGCCGTGATGCACGCGATAGGAGATTGCCCGGTCGTTGTACAGCGAGGAAAACACCTCCTTGATGGCGTGCAGGATGTTGTCCAGGCCGCGGACGTTGAGGAAGGTTTCCTGCTGCCCGGCGAAGGAGGCCTCGGGCAGGTCCTCCGCGGTGGCGGAGGAGCGGACCGCAAAGCTCAAATCGCCGCCCTCGTCCAGTTGCGCGAAAGCCTCACGGATGTCCGCATCGAGGCGGGCGGGGAAGGGCTGATCCATGACCCACTGGCGAATCTTTTTCCCTGTGGCTGCCAGGGCGACGACGTCGTCGGGGTCCAGCGCGTCGAGTTCCTGCTGGATTCGTCCGGCCAGTCCCTCATGGGCCAGGAATTCCCGGTAGGCGTCCGCCGTGGTGGCGAAGCCGTCCGGCACGCTGACGCCGGCCGAGGACAGATTGGAAATCATTTCGCCAAGCGAGGCGTTCTTGCCACCCACGCGCTCGACATCACCCATGCCGAGACCGCTGAACCAGACTACGTACTTGTTATCCACGAGGTACCTCTAGATGATGGTGTGTGGCGCCAATAAACGAATCTTGGGAAACCATCAGCGATGCCAAAGACACGCCGGGTATTTTTTCTGTCCGACCGAACGGGCATCACCGCAGAGACCCTGGGCAACAGCTTGCTCTCGCAATTCGACGAGATTGAGTTCCAGCGCACGACCCTTCCGTTTATCAATTCGCCGGACAAGGCCAGGGCGACGGTGGAATCCATCAACCTGGCCGCGCGCGACGGCGAGCCTGCCATTATATTCAGTACCACGGTCAACCGGGAAATTCGCGAGATGCTGCGCGAGGCGCGAGGGCTGTTCCTCGATCCCTTTGACAGCTACCTGCCCGAGCTCGAGCGCAATCTGCAGGAGAAGTCGCAGCACGTTGAGGGTCGCGCTCATGGCATGCCGGACAAGCGGCGTTACGAGTCGCGCATCGACGCGATGAATTTCAGCATGCACCATGACGATGGGCAGACGCAGAAAGGCCTGGAGCAGGCGGATATCGTGGTGCTCGGGCCGTCCCGCTGCGGCAAGACACCGGTCTGCCTTTACATGGCCTTGCAGCACGGCCTGTTCTGCGCCAACTACCCGCTGACCGAGGACGACATGGAAAACGGCCGTTTGCCACAGCACCTGCAGCCGCACCGGCGCAAGCTGTTTGGCCTGGTGCTGGACCCGGACCGCCTGCAGCAGATTCGCGAAGAGCGCCGCCCGGGCAGCCGCTACGCTTCCTTGCAGCAGTGCATGTATGAGCTGAGTCAGGCGGAACGCCTGTACCGCCGTTATGCGGTACCGTTCATCAACTCGACCGCGATGTCCATCGAGGAGATCGCGACCTTGATCATGCAGGAGAAAGGCCTGCGCCGACAGACCTTCTGAGAATCAGCTGATGGGAAAGCAACAGGACCGATCGACTACCGGCGCCGCCACCCTGGACTGGGAGGCGCTCAGCCGCGGGCGCTCCTTTGCCGGCCTGGTGGACTTGTGGGAAAGCAACTTCCGCCGCCTGCAACGCCTGCTCCCGCAGCTCGACCTGGAAAAGGACAGCGCTCGTTCGCTCAGTCAGACCGACGCGCCGCTGTACCTCGAGATTCTGGAGCGCAACCCCTACACGCTCACCCTGATGCTCACCTATCGCCTGGCACGGCAAGGGGATACTCCGCGATTGCGCGTCCGTATCTACCGCGACGCGAAGGTAGCTCAGGCGATGGATGCCGAGCCCGCCGCGCCAGGTGAGAACCTGCAGCGCCAGTGGGAACGTAATCTGCTGCTGAACAAGTGGCTGGAGTACTGCCTCAGCCACGGCCACGGTTTTGCCCTGGTGAACTAGGGCGGACGAGGCGGGGTGCCTCATCCCTTTCTCGCTCAGCTTGCTTGCGCGTCCACCAGGGCCAGCAGCTCGCGTGTCTTTTCCTCCATCAATGCCGCATCGCCGCGGCTTTCGACATTCAGGCGAATCACCGGTTCGGTGTTGCTCATGCGCAGATTGAATCGCCAGTTGTCGAACTCCAGGCTGAGCCCGTCAAGCCGGCTGCTGTGTATCGCGCCGGCCGCGTAGCGCGCTTCGACCGCATCGATACAGGCCCGGGGGTTCGCCACCTCGCGATTGATTTCCCCGCTGGAGGGGTAACGCGCAATGCGCTGCGCAACCAGGGCTGACAGGCGCGTGTTGCGCTGGCTCATCAACTGGGCGACCTTGAGCCAGGGAATGTTGCCGTTGTCGCAGTAAGCGAAGTCACGGAAATAGTGATGCGCGCTCATCTCTCCGCCGTAGATGGCGTCGATCTCGCGCATGCGCTGTTTGATGAAGGCATGCCCGGTGCGGGACTCCACCGCTTCGCCGCCTGCGTCGCGCACGATGTCGATGGTGTTCCATGTCAGACGAACGTCATGGATGATCTTCGAGCCTGGATTGGTGGCGAGAAAGGCTTCGGCCAGCAGGCCAACGATGTAGTAGCCCTCGATGAAGTCGCCGTTCTCATCGAACAGGAAACAGCGGTCGAAATCGCCATCCCATGCGACTCCGAAATCCGCCCGGTGTTCGCGCACGGCATCGGCCGTCGCGTGGCGGTTTTCCGGCAGCAGGGGATTGGGAATGCCGTTGGGGAAATGGCCGTCTGGCTGGTGATGTATGCGGATGAACTCGAAGGGCAGATGCGGCGCCAAGGCGTCGATGATGGCGCCTGCGGGCCCGTTGCCTGCGTTGACCACGATCCGGAAGGGTTTCAGCTTGTCGCGCGGCGGCAGATAGCCCAGCAGGTGACGCACGTAATCCGCGCGGTGTGCGAGCGGCTTGAGTGCAGGGGGCTGCGCGGGACAGCAGCTGCCGTCCGCAGCCACCAGTGCTTCGATGTCTGCCAGGCCGCTGTCTCCGCCAATCGGGCGCGATTGTTCACGAACCAGCTTCATGCCGTTGTAATCCATCGGGTTATGGCTGGCCGTGGTCATGATGCCGCCGTCCATTTGATAGTGGAAGGTGGCGAAATACACCTCTTCGGTGCCGCACAGGCCGATGTCGTAGACCTCCACGCCTTCGCCGATCAGGCCCAGAGCGAGGGCGTCGCTCAGCCCCTTGCTGCTCAGGCGCACGTCCTGGCCAACGACAACCTTGCCGGGCCGGATCGTCTGCGCATAGGCGCGACCAATCCGGTAGGCCAGGTCCACATTGAGTTCCTCGCCGAGACGGCCTCTGATGTCATAGGCCTTGAAGGCCGGCAATTTGCTCACTGTTTTTCCCTGGCTCAATGGGACTGGGTCAATGCGTATTTGCGGATCAGGCTGCGCAACTGGTCATACGTTAGACCAAGCGCCTTTGCGGTGCGACGCTGATGATGCTGATGATCGCCCAGCGCGCGTTGCAGCAGCCTCACTTCCTCGGCCTCCACGTGGGCGCGGAAGTCGTAGGGGTAGTCGGGCGTTTGGGGGTTCGGCGCCCCAGAGGCGGCATCGTCCATCCGCGGCCGGTAGGGCGATTCAAAGGGATCGAAAATCAGGTCCCGTATCGGACGGATGCCGCCTTCATGCCGATAGACCGCGCGTTCCACCACATTGCGCAGTTCCCGCACGTTGCCGGGCCAGGGGTGGGCGAGCAACGCGGCCTGCGCTTCCGGGCTGAAGCCTCCGAAGGCTTCCCGCTCCATCTCCTGGGTCATGCAGGTGGCGAAGTGCTCGGCCAGCAGCAGGATGTCCTCGGGCCGGGCCCGCAAGGGAGGCAGAGTGATGACGTCGAAGCTCAGCCGATCGAGCAGATCGCCACGAAACCTGCCGGCCGTTACCGCCCGCGGTAGATCAATGTTGGTGGCGCCGATGACGCGTACCGATACTCGCAGTGTCTGGCTGGAGCCCAGGGGCTCGAACTCGCCGTATTCGATCAGGCGCAGCAGCTTTTCCTGCAGGCGCGCTGACATGGTCGCCAGTTCGTCCAGAAAGATGCTGCCACCGTCGGCCGCCTCGAAGCGGCCCTGGCGGGCCCGGGTCGCTCCGGTGAATGCGCC
>JBFKIN010000143.1:0-6798 GCA_041632255.1 Oceanococcus sp.
CATGAATTACAAAGTGTTCGGCGCAGCCCTGCTCGCGCTGACGGTGGCCGCCTGCGGCGGCGGGGAAGGCCCCGATAGCCGTGCGATGAATACGCAGGCGGGTTCGGGCGCGGCGGAATCACGTGCCGGCGAAAGCTACGACGTGATCCTGACTTCGAATGTGGATGGCGCCGATATCGCCTTCACCGTGCACGAGCCGAATCAGCTGCGTGTCGGACAAAGTTACCCCTTGCTGCTGCACAGCCATGGTTACAGCGGCACGCGCACGGAAGCTTCCGAGCGCCCGGCGGCGGATGGCGAGGGTTTCGACGCTCGCGCCCTGGCCGGCGGTTACGGCATCCTGAGTCTGGACGAGCGTGGCCACGGCGACTCCGGCGGTCTGATCCGCGTGCTGGACCCGGACTTCGAGGGGCAGGACTGGCTGCAGGTGCTGGACTGGGTGGAGGAGAACCTGGGCTGGGTCATGGTCCGGCGCGACGAGACCGGCGAGATGGATCCGGTGCTGGGTGCCTATGGCGGCAGCTACGGTGGCGGCTTCCAGCACCTGATCTATCGCATTGATCCCAAGGACCGGCTGGACGCGATCGCGCCGATGATCACCTGGCACGATCTGAACTACAGCCTGTACCCGAACCGTGTGTTCAAGTCCTACTGGGCGGCGCTGCTGTCGGCTGGCGGCAATGCCCTGGCCAACGGTCAGCATCCGGACGTGAACGCGGGTCTTGCCCTGGGACTGGGCGCCAACCAGCTGACTGCCGAGCAGCAGGCGCTGCTGTACCGCAACTCGCTGGCCTACAACTGCGACGGCCACGGCCGCCCGCTGAGGCGCATCGATGCCCTGTACGCGCAGAGCGCCGGCGACACCCTGTTCAACCTGAACGAGGCGCGTGACAACTACGAGTGCGTCAAGGCCCTGGGCGGCGATGTGCGCATCATGGCGGAGCCGGCGGGCCATTCCGGTGGCGCCCACACCAACTGCGGCTCGGTCAACATGTACGACGCCTGGCTGGCCTTTTTCGATGAGAAGCTCTACGGCCGTAGCGGCGCCGCCAGCTTCGTGCCCCAGGTCTGCCTGCACATTGGCATGGACGGCGAGGAGGGCGTGGTCCTGGATGCGATTCCGGTCGGTGGTGACGAGCACGTGGTCGCCACGGTCTCGACCAGCAACCTGCTGCTGGCCGAGGCGCAGGACGCGATGATGGGCCCGGTGGCTCTTGATCTGGGCTACACCGCTGGCGCTGGTGGCGATCTGCTGGTCGGCATTCCACGCATCGAAATCTCGATCACCGACCCGGCCCTGGGTGTCGATGGCCTGCTCGATCCGATCCTGTTCGTGGCGATTGGTCGCAGCCAGGATGGCGGCGCCAGCTGGCAGCCGGTGATGAACCAGGTCACGCCCTATCGCGGTTACGGGACGTTCACCGACGAACTGGTCGGGGTCACCGAGCGCTTCAACGAGGGTGACAAGCTGGCTCTGCTGATCTACCCCTCGCACAGTGGCCAGTACCCCGGCTCCGGCACCCAGCCGGCGGCCATGGTCAATGTCGAGGCAACGGTGAAGGTGCCGATGATCGGCAACGATCACCCGCAACCCTGACGACGCGAGCCTTCCGCGCGAATTGTCGGAAGGCGAGCAGGTGGCAAAGCACTCGGCGGCCCGCTTCTGGCGGGCCGCTTTTTGTTTCGGGATTCGCCCCTGTCCCGGGGCGCGGCGGGGGCGTCCCGCGCAAAGGGAAGCCCTCGGCGCCCACCGTGGCGTCGCTGAGGGTGCCTCGTCAGGCGGCCAGCCGCGGGGTCAGGCCCAGGGCGCTGGCGCGCGCGGCTTGCCTCATGCCCGCCGGAATCTCCCGATGCGGCGGCTCAGGTGCCTGGGGTGACTGCCGTCGCTGGCCTGTGTTCATCGTATCGGCCCCGCCTGCGTTTCGCCGGACGGGACCGTGCGCATCGGTGGCCAGCGCCGGTCAGCCCGCCCGATGCGCACCGACGAGCCTTCACGGCGTGGCGGCGGGCTCCGGCAGGGGGCGTTCGCGCAGGAAGGCGAACAGGCTCCCGCTCCACTGGTAGGGCCACAGCAGGTGACGCGGCGCGCCCGGTGTGGCCAGTTCCATCGGATCGCCGGAGTAGCTGCAGCTGCGGTCGCAGGCCGCCACCTGCTGCTGCAGTTCGTTGATGATCACGCTGCGGTATTCGACCTGCGGCATGTGCTGCGCCATCTCGGCGGCGAAGCCTTCGGCGCCGGTCAGGCAGATGCCGGCGATGTCGCAGTGATTGTGCACCGTCATGATCGGCAGGAAGTTGTCGCCGAACGGCGGCTGGGCGCAGGGATCGAGCAGGTCGGAGTAGGGGTGCGGGCTGGAATAGGCCGCCACGGCGGCGATGCCCGGCGTGTTCAGGCCGTACAGGATCGCGGTGGAGGCGCCATTGGACCAGCCGGACAGGTAGATGCGTCGCGCGTCGACGGCGTGGCCCTCGCGCACCCGGGCGATGAAGTGGTCGATGGTGGCCACGTCCACGTTCAGGGCCGGATCCTGCCGATCGAAGTTGCGGTACCAGTGGTCGAAGCCCCAGGCGGTGTCGTCGGGGAAGGGATAATGGTGGGCCTTGTCGCGGCCATCGATCATCAGCAGCAGGAAGCCCGGCTGCTGCGGATCCTCGCCCAGCACCGCCGTGCCGTTGGTGAACTCGTAGAGGTTGTAGGGCGTCTGGATGTCGCCCGGGAACAGCGAGCCGCCGAGGAAGACCAGCAGGGGCGCAGGGTCCGGCATGGATTCCGGCACATGCAGGCAGGCCCGCCGCGGCGTGCCGTCCGGGTCGGTCCAGTCCAGCAGTTGCGCGCCGCGCAGCGGGCAGAACTGCTCCACCGGCCAGGCATCGGCCAGCTGGCCCTGCAAGGAGGGCTCGGTGGACATGGGCGGATTGCCATGGATGCCGGCGCAGCCCTCGCCGGTGGCCGGCTGTGGCGGCACCGCATGGTCGGAGCGGGCCTGGGCGGTGATGGAATCGACGCCGCCCTGGCAGGCCGCCAGGATCAGGACAAACGGCAGGATGCGCCACATGGCTGGTCTCCCCGGTGTATCTGCGCCCGTCTGCGCGGGCTGGTCCGTTCAGGATAACGTCGCCGCGCGGTGAACGCACGGCCGGCAGGCCCGGTTCGGGCCGCGTTATCATGGCCGCGAACGCCAAGGAGCCCGCCGATGATTGTCGAGCAGATCTGGACCGGCAACGCCTACCGCAATTTCAACTACCTGATCGCCTGCCCCGAAACCGGCGAGGCGCTGGCCATCGATCCGCTGGACCATCGCAAGTGCCTGGATCTCGCGGCCGAGCGCGGCTGGCGGATCACCCAGGTGCTGAACACCCATGAGCACCCTGACCATACGGGGGGCAATGGCCCGGTCATTGCCGCCACGGGAGCCAGGCTGCTGGCCCATGCCGGGGCCGCGGACCGGATTCCTGGCATGGACCGGGGTCTGGCCGCGGGCGATGTGGTGAAGGTGGGCCGCACAGTGGAGCTGGAGGCCCTGGACACCCCCGGCCACACGATGAGCCACATCTGCCTGCTGGCCCATGGCGACAGCCCGGCGCTGTTTTGCGGCGATACCCTGTTCAACGCCGGCGCCGGCAACTGTCACCACGGCGGCCACCCCGAGCAGCTGTATGAGACCTTCGCCGGCCAGCTGGCGCGCCTGCCCGATGACACGCGCATCTACCCCGGTCACGACTACATCGAGAACAACCTGGGCTTCACCCTGGACCGCGAGCCGGACAATGTCCGCGCCCGGACGCTGCAGAGGGAGGTTGCCGGGCAGGACCCGAGCCGGCCCCTGGTCACCACCCTGGCGCTGGAGAAGGACATCAACAGCTTCTTCCGTCTGCACAGCCCCAGCCTCATCGCGCGGCTGCGCGAGGCGTTTCCGGATCTGCCCGAGGCGCCCGATGCGCGCACGGTGTTCCTCAAATTGCGGGAGCTGCGCAACAGCTGGTAGCGGCTCAGGGCTGCCGGTCCGGGGCATCCGCAGCAAGGAAGCCGCGACCTGCTGTCGCGCCATGGCGTCACAGCCAGGCGCGCGGCCCGGCCGCTGCCGGCCATCGTCGACCTGATCGTTATCGCCGCTCTGCGTGTGCGCGCTGCTGAGGCGGGACAGTCGGCGCGATGCTGTCCTGGGCGTCGATGCATGGGGTAGCCTTGCGCCGCGCGGAATACGGCGGGCGACGCAGGCAAGAAAAAACCGGCCAGCGGCCGGTTTTTTCATCACCTGTCGGTGTTCAGGCCTCGATGGCCTTGCGCAGCTTTTTCATGGCCGCCGCTTCGATCTGGCGAATCCGTTCGGCGGAGACGCCGTAGATGTCGGCCAGTTCCTGCAGGCCCAGCTTGCTGCCGTCCTCCTGCATCCAGCGCCGTTCCAGGATGTCGCGGCTGCGGTCATCCAAAGTCTCCAGCGTCCGCTGAATCACCTGCACCTGACGTTCCTGCCAGTCCTGCGCCTCAAGGCGGCTTGCCGGATCGGCGTCATCGGCGGCCAGGTACTCCTCCGGCGCGTAGGCTTCGTCATCGTCGCCGCTACCGCCCAGGCTGGAGAAGTCCAGATCCTGGCCGGACAGGCGCCGCTCCATCTGCAGCACGGTTTCGGGCTTGACGTTCAGGTCCTTCGCGACCGCCTCGACTTCGGCCTTGTTCATCCAGCCCAGGCGCTTTTTCTTGCTGCGCAGGTTGAAGAACAGCTTGCGCTGGGCCTTGGTGGTCGCGATCTTGACGATGCGCCAGTTGCGCAGGATGAACTCGTGAATCTCCGCCTTGATCCAGTGCACGGCGAAGGAGATCAGGCGCACACCGACCTCCGGGTCGAAGCGCTTGACCGCCTTCATCAGGCCGACGTTGCCTTCCTGGATCAGGTCCGCCAGCGGCAGGCCGTAGCCCATGTAACCGCGGGCGATATGCACCACATGGCGCAGATTCGACAGAATCAGTTGTTGTGCGGCGGCGAGGTCGCCCTCGTCACGCAGCTTTTCGGCCAGCTGGCGCTCCTCGCCGGCGTCCAGCACCGCGATGCGATTCACCGAGGCAATGTACGCATCGAGGCTGCCCGTCAGCGGCACGAGGGCCGCGTGGTCTTTCGGACTGAGTACCAGTGCGTTGGACATCAGATGTCTCCCTGTCATTCCTTCCATTTTAGCACTCCATGCTTGAGAGTGCTAAAGCTGTGTCATTAGAGGCGGTTGCCCGACCGAAGTTCCGCGACAGGCTCATTCGGGTTCGATGTCCCGCAGGTGCCGCCAGACGCTGTGGAAGGCGCCCACCCAGCCCAGCGCCGCAGCGCTGCCGGTCAGCCAGGCGGCCTCCCGCAGGCTCAGGCCGCGCAGCACGTACTCGCTCCCGTAACTGGCGGAGAGGGCGCTGATGTGGGGCTGCAGCAGGCTCAGGATGAGCAGCACGCTGAGGCAGGCGATCAGGCCGCTGAGCAGCCCATAGAGGGTGCCGGAATACAGGAACGGTCGCTGGATGAAGCCGTCGGTTGCCCCGATCAGCTTCATCACGAGGATTTCCTCGCGGCGGCTGGCGATCTGAAGGCGGATGGTGTTGGCCACCACCAGCACCACCGTCAGCGCCAGCAGGACTCCCATGATGTGGACCAGTTCGACGCCGAAGGCCAGCAGCGCCTGCAGCCTTGCGAGCCAGTCGGCGTCAGCCTGCGCCAGGTCGATTTCGGGACGCTGCTCCTGCTGCCCGAGCCAGGCCTGCAGCGCGGCCGGCGGCGTGCCCGGCCTGGGCCACAGCACCAGCACCGCCGGCAGGGGGTTGCGTTCGAGCAGGTCCAGGGCCTTGCCAAAGCCGGAGTATTCGCGGAACTCGGCGAGTGCGTCCTCGCGGCTGAGATAGTCGCCGCGCTGGATCGCAGGCTCCGAGACCAGTTCTTCAAGCAGCTCGCGGCCGCGTGCGTCGGTGACGGTGTCGCCCAGGTAGAGCGAGACGCTGAACTGCTGCTCCACGTTTTGTGAGGCGACCGTGGCGTTTTCTGTCAGCACCCAGAGGCTCGCCGGCAGGGCCAGGGCACAGCCCATCATCAGCACGGTGAGCAGGCTGCCCAGTCCATTGCTGCGCAGGCGGCGCAGGCTGACCCGGGCCACGTCCAGGTGGGCCTGGGCCCAGGCCTGCAGCGACAGTCCGGGGTTCTCGATCATGCGGCCTGGTCCAGACGGCCGTGGGCCAGCATGATGCGGCGCTTGTTCATGCGGGTGATCAGGGCAATGTCATGGGTGGCGATCAGCAGGCTGACACCCAGCTCATTGAAGCGGCTGAACAGGCGCATGATGTCCTCCGACAGCTCCGGGTCGAGGTTGCCGGTGGGTTCGTCGGCCAGGATCAGGCGCGGTCGCTTGACCACCGCGCGGGCGATGCCGACCCGCTGCTGTTCGCCGCCGGACAGTTCCACCGGCAGCTTGCGCTCCATGCCCAGCAGGCCCACGGTGTCGAGCGCCGCGCGCACCCGCTTGCCGATGTCGCGCGGGTGAAAGCCCTGGATCATCAGTGGCAGGGCGACATTGTCGAACACGCTGCGATCCTGCAGCAGGTATACGTTCTGAAAGATGATGCCGATGTTCTGCCGGTAGTAGGGCACATGGCTGGCCGGCAACCGACCGATGTTGCGGCCATTGACAATGATCTGGCCGTGGCTGGGTTTCTCGATCAGGGCGATCAGCTTGAGCAGCGTGCTCTTGCCGGCGCCGGAATGTCCGGTCAGGAAAGCCATTTCACCCTCGGCCAGGCTGAGGTCGATGGCCTCCAGCGCGACCTGTCCC
>JBFKIN010000144.1:0-6736 GCA_041632255.1 Oceanococcus sp.
CTGCCCAACAGCACCGTGCGCGCCCTGGTCGGCTGCGGTGCCGCCGCCGGCATCGCTGCTTCCTTCAACACGCCGCTGGCCGGGGTGATCTTCACCATGGAGGTGATCGTGATGGAGTACTCGGTGATGGGTCTGGCGCCGACCATTCTGGCCGCCGTGAGCGCCAACGCCGTGGCTCATGTCTGGGTTGGATCGCACCCGACCCTGACGGTCAGCAGCACGGAAATCGAATCTCTGGGCCAGCTGCCCTATCTGCTCGTACTGGGGGCCGGGCTCGGCCTGATGTCCGCCTGGTACAGCCACAGCATTGCCTGGCTGACCGGGCAGATGGGACGCTTGCCCATCGCGCTGAGCATGAGTCTGGCGGGTCTGGCGACGGCGCTGGTCGGCCTGGCCCTGCCGCTGGTTTTCGCCGACGGCTTTGACAACATGAACCTGGCCCTGACCGGCCAGTTGCCCCCCCAGGCCTCCATGTGGCTCGGGCTCGCCGTGCTGGCCGGCTCCAGCCTGGCCATCGCCAGCGCCATGCCAGGCGGCATCATCATGCCCAGCATGCTGGCCGGCGCCTGCCTGGGCAGCGCCTTCGGCCACTGGGGCCATGCCTGGCTCGGACTGCCGGTGGAGGCGATCTCGCTGTTCGCCCTACTGGGTCTCGGCGCCATGATGGGGGCGGTGCTGCAGGCACCTCTGACGGCCCTGATCGTCGTCCTGGAGCTGTCCGGCCATACGGAAATGCTGTTTGCCGCCATGCTCACGGTCATTCTGGCGGTGATGGTGAATCGCCAGGTGAGCGGAGCCGAATCCATCGTGGCCATGCTGCTGCGCAATCGGGGACTGGACTTCCGCAATGACCCGGTCTCCCAATCCCTGCGCCGGATCAGCGTCATGGCCGCGATGAGTCGCAACTTCGCGCATGCGGATGAGGAGCTCAGCCTTGCCGCAGCGCGGGAACTGCTCCAGGCAAGACCGGACTGGTTGCTGGTCAGACCCGAAGGCGCGACGCCCTACGTGCTCAGCGCCGCGGACACGCAACACGCCCTCAGCGCGGCCGAAGCAGCCGACAAGCCGGAGGAGGCCACCATCAATCTGGCCAAGATTCCCGGCGACCGCCGCCAGTGCGCCCCGGTCCATCTGCGGGCATCGCTGCAGGAAGCCTGGGAGGCACTGCAGAGCAGCGGCGCGGAAGCGCTGTATGTGGAACGGCAGACCCGCCATGATCAGCGCGTCATCTACGGCATTCTGACCCGAAGCGCGCTGGAAAAGGCCTACCGGCCGATCTGAGCCGCTACACTGGCCCCATGCTCTGGATCAAAGCCTTCCACGTCATCTTCATGGTCACCTGGTTCGCCGGCCTGTTCTATCTGCCGCGCCTGTTCATCTACCACTGCGAGGCGACGGATGCGGAAGGGCTGGAGCGTTTCAAGGTGATGGAACGCCGGCTGCTGGGCATCACCCACATCGGAGGCGCCCTGACCGCACTGTTCGGGCTCTGGCTGCTGCTGGGCTGGCGCACGGACCTGCTGTACAGCGGCTGGTTCCAGCTCAAGTTCCTGCTGGTCCTCGGCCTGATCGGCTATCACGCGCAGTGTGGGATCTACGTGCGCCATTTTCGCGAGAACCGCAACCGGCACGGCAGCCGGTATTACCGGATCTTCAATGAGCTGCCCGCGCTGGCCCTGATCAGCATCGTGCTGCTGGCGATTCTCAAACCCTTCTGAGCCGACCAGCCCCGGCGCCTGTGGTCATGCTCAATCCATGACCGGGCCGGCTCAGCTCATCTGCGACTGCAGGTAGTTCTGCAGCCCCACCTTGCTGATCAGGTCCAGCTGCGTTTCCAGCCAGTCGATGTGCTCTTCCTCGCTCTCCTGGATGCGGACGAAGATCTCACGGCTGACGTAGTCACCGACCGACTCGCAATAGCCGATCGCTTCCTTGTACAGGGGGTGCGCCTCCAGTTCCAGCTCCAGATCGGCGCGCAGGCACTCCTCGACGTTCTCGCCGATGCGCAAACGCCCCAGATCCTGCAGATTGGGCAGGCCCTCCAGGAACAGCACACGCTCGATCAGGGTGTCGGCGTGCTTCATCTCGTCGATGGATTCGTCGTACTCGTGCTTGCCGAGCGCCTCCAGGCCCCAGTTCCTGTACATCCGGGCATGGAGAAAGTACTGGTTGATGGCGGTCAGTTCCGCCTTGATCCCGCGATTGAGGTACTCGATGACCTTGCTGTCGCCTTGCATCATTCCGCTCCTGTCTGTCAGGGGCGCAGACTAGCACAAAGCCCTGACTCAATCAATGCAAGCGGTTGATTTTTATCAATTTTTTAATGGTGGCGCGAATCAGAATGATTCGTATCAAGCCACCTCGTCGAGCTGGTCCAGGGCATTGCGCGCCTGGGCCTGCAGCGTCTGCTCCAGCACCTTTTTGGCCTGCGGCAGACACTTGCCGCAGCAGGTACCCGCGCGGGTCGCCATGCACAGGCCCTTGATGCTGCGCACCCCCTCATCTTCCACAGCCTGGGCGATGCGGCGTTCGTTGACGGCGTTGCAGACACAGATATACATGGCCGCTATCTCATCGCAAATGCGAATCGTTGTCAACAACGTTCGCAGACGCGCCCGTTAATGCGAATCGTTGTCATTTGCGTTAAGCCCCGTTATGCTGCCCGCCCCGGCCGCGTTTGTGGCCATACAGCCAAATCACAGGGAGTGAACAGAAACCTCATGTCCAAGCTTGCCCCCCTCGGTATCGCCGCCGGCCTTGCGCTGAGTCTCACCGCTCAGGCGTCCCCCAGCGTGGAAGAACTGGCCGAAATCGTGGCCGCCCAGCAGGAGCAGATCGACGCGCTGCAGCAGAACCCCTCGGCCAGCCGCACGCACATTGGTGGCTACGGCGAACTGCACGTCAATCTCGTCAAGGACGCCGACAATGAAGTGGACTTCCACCGTTTCGTGCTGTTCTTCGGACACGATTTCAACAACAAGCTGCGTTTCCGCTCGGAATTCGAACTGGAGCACAGCCTGGCGGGCGATGGCGCCCCGGGCGAGGTCGAACTGGAACAGGCCTACATCGAATATGACCTTGCGCCCGGACGTTACGTGCGCGGCGGCCTGATGCTGGTACCGGTCGGCATTCTGAATGAAACCCATGAGCCGCCGACCTTCTACGGTGTGGAACGCAACCGGATCGAAAGCCGCATCCTGCCGGCCACCTGGTGGGAAGCGGGCATGGCCTATGGCGGCACCCTTGCCGAAGCCGGCCTCAGCTACGACGTCGTCGTCCACAGCGGCCTCGCCGTCGACCCGGCGAACATCGCCATCCGCAGCGGCCGACAGAAAGTGGCCGAGGCGACAGCGAATGACTGGGCCGGTACCGCCCGCATCCGCTATCACGGCGTACCCGGCCTACAGCTGGCGGCCAGCCTGCAGTACCAGGAAGACCTTTCCCAGGCTGCTGACGACGGGGTCGACGACGCCCTGCTGTATACCGCCCACGCCATCTACAACCGCGGCATCTTCGGGCTGCGCGCCCTGTTCGCCCAGTGGGACATCAACGGCGACGTGGCCGCCGCCGCAGAACGCGACCGCATCGGCGGCTGGTACATCGAACCGAGCGTCCGGCCCGACCCGCGCTGGGGCGTCTTCCTGCGTTACGAGGCTCTGGAGCAGCAGCGCAGCCAGGAAGAGACGAACACCATCGCCGGCGTGAATTACTGGCTGCACGAGCATGTCGTGATCAAGGCCGATTACACTGTGCGCGACAACCCCGACGATTCCGAAGTGAAATCGGTCAATCTCGGTTTCGGTTATCAGTTCTGAGTTGCCAATACCCGTGATACGTACCCTGCTCGCCCTGCTGCTGGCCCTGGCCGGCACTGCCCATGCGGAGGACATCATCCTGGCTCCGGATGACTTCCTGGCGAGCGCGTTCGGCGGCTCTCCGCCCCCGGCGCAGACCCTGTGGGTCACGGGCGAATTGCGCGAATCGGCCCAGGCCATCCTGGGCCACCCGCCCCGCAGCCTGCGGGTCCGTTACTGGCGCGACTCGGAACGCAGCGCCTGGATCCTTGAAGCCATCGGCAAGGAATCGCCGATCACCGCCGGATTTGTGGTCGAAAACGGCGAACTGCGTGAAGCCGAGGTGCTGATCTACCGCGAAAGCCGGGGCGGCGAAATCCGCTTCCCCAGCTTTCTGCGGCAGTTCCCCGGCCTGCGCCTGGAGCAGTCGGGGCTGAGCGGCCATGTCGACAACATCAGCAGCGCGACGCTGTCGGTCAACGCCATGAAGAAGATGGCGGCCCTGGCGCTGTTGCTGGCCAGTCGCAGCTGATGCGCCCGACTGCAGGCATTCATGCGGGCTAAGCTGTCCCGCTGGCATCGCCGCCTGGGCCTCGCCAGCCTCGCGCTGCTGGCCTGGCTCGCCGTGAGCGGCGTACTGCTGAACCATTCCCATGAGTTCGGCCTGGATCGGCCCATCGGCGTGCCGGCCGTCGCCAGACTCTATGGCATCAAGGCGGACTGCGCCGAGGCCGGATGGGTTCTGGATGATTCACTGCTGATCGACTGCCAACAGACCCTGCTGCTGGATGGTCGACCGCTGGACGACGTCACCGGCCCGGTTCGCGGGGCGCTGATCTGGCAGGATCTGCAGTTCATTGCCGCCTCCCAGGCCCTGCATGTGTTCACCGCACAGGGAGAGCGGGTTGAAACCCTGGGCGCCAGCCTGCTGCCCGGCGCCCCGCAACGCCTGGGCCACAGCGGCGAACGCCTCGTGCTGCGCACCGGGGCCGGCCTCTTCGCCAGCGACGCGGAACTGCTGCAATGGCGCAGCCTGGAAGACGACGGCGCGGTGATCTGGGCGGCATCACGCCCGGTGGACCCCTCAGCCCTGGAGCGGGCCCGGGCTCACGCCGCGGTGAGGCAGCTGACCTGGACCAAGCTGGTCCAGGATCTGCACAGCGGCCGTATCATCGGCACGGCCGGCGCCCTGCTGGCCGATCTGGGCGCTCTGGCGATCATCCTGCTGGCCGCCCTGGGCCTGATCATGAGTCGTCGGGCAGGGCGCAGGCGGCGTCGCCGAGCAAAGGCTCCAGCTCCCGCAGCGCGCGCCGATACACCGAACGCTTGAAGAAAATCACGTCGTTGGGCGGAAACCAGTAGTCCACCCAGCGCCATCGATCAAACTCCGGCTTCTCCGCCCGGTCGAAGCGCACCGCGGAAGTCTCGCCGGTCAGGCGCAGCAGATACCACTTCTGCTTCTGGCCGATGCAGATGGGCTTCTTGTTCTTGCGGATATAACGCAGCGGCAGGCGATAGCGCAGCCAGCCCCTGGTGCAACCCATGATCTCGACATCGTGCTGCTGCAGGCCCAGCTCCTCGTGCAACTCCCGGTACAGCGCCTGCTCCGGAGACTCGCCGCGATGGATGCCACCCTGCGGGAACTGCCAGGCATCCTGGCCCACTCTTCGGGCCCACAAGACCTGCTTGTTGTCACCCAGCACCACGATGCCGACATTGGGACGGAAACCGTCAGCGTCGATCATCGTCTCTGCAAAATTTTGAACTGACCCCATTCTTCCACAAGCGCCGCTGCCCGCCAACCGAAGCGGGCCGACTTGGGGGCTGCGCAGCGCCCGAGGCACAATACGCCGCCCGCAACCACCCATTCCCGACCATGAATCTGGCCCTTTTTGATCTCGACAACACCCTGCTGGCCGGCGACAGCGACTACAGCTGGGGGCGCTTTCTGGTCGATGAAGGGCTGGTCGACGGGGCCAGCTACGAGGCGCAGAACCGGCGTTTCTACGAGGACTACAAGGCCGGCGAGCTGGATATCCACGAATTCGCACGCTTCAGCCTCGGCCGGCTGGGGGAATTCCCGATGGAGGAACTCGAAGCGCTGCGCGCCCGCTTCGTGGAGACGGTGGTGCGCGACATGGTCGCACCCGGCGCGCAGGCCCTGCTCGACCGGCATCGGGAGGCAGGGCACGAGCTGCTGATCATCACCGCCACCAACAGCTTCATCACCCGCCCCATCGCCGATCTGCTGGAGGTGCCCGGACTGCTGGGCACCGATGGCGAACTCGTGGATGGACGCTTCACCGGCAACATCGCGGGCACGCCCTGCTTTCAGGACGGCAAGGTGACCCGTCTGCACGACTGGCTGGCGGATCGCCCGGCGGTCACGCAGAGCTGGTTCTACAGCGACTCGATCAATGACGCGCCGCTGCTGCGCTGGGCCCAGCATCCTTACGCAGTGGACCCCTGCCCCAAACTGCAGGTCCTGGCCGAGGCCGAGGGCTGGCCGATCATCAGCCTGCGCTAAGCGATTCGCCCGGCCGGCACCGGACGGTCCTCTCAGGAAAAATGCGCCAGCAGGTCGGCGTGCAGTTCCGGGTTGGCGGCGACCACACTGCGCGTGTCCAGGCCGATGTCCTGGCCTTCCAGATCGCAGATCACCCCGCCGGCCTCGCGCAGGATCACGGTGATGGCGGCGATGTCCAGGATGTTGACGTCGGATTCGACCACCGCGTCGATGCGCCCGGAGGCGAGCAGGTGGTAGTGGTAGAAATCCCCATAGCCGCGGATGCGATGCACCTGGGTGATCAGCTTGCCCAGGGCCTGCCAGCGGTGCGGGTTCTTGGCCAGGCTGGCGATGTTGCCGGTGGACAGGGTCGCCCAGGGCCATTCCGCCACCTCGCTGACGGCCAGTGATTCACCGTTGAGGAAGGCGCCCTGGC
>JBFKIN010000145.1:0-6734 GCA_041632255.1 Oceanococcus sp.
CGGGTCATGCTCTGGTCAGGCTGGCCGACGCGCAGCGGCGAACCCTGCGAACGGGTCCTCGGCCAGGCCGATGTTCACGGGCGCCTGCACAATCGCGGGCATTCCCGGCCGGGCCCGGACAGCCTGGCCATGCCCTATGCCTTGGCGGCTTTCCGCGACTGGTTGCTGGTGGCCGACACGGCGAACTCCCGACTGCTGGGCTGGCGGCGGGGGCAGTCGCGCGCCGGCTGGCTCTACGCGCAGCATGATTTTTCCCACGCCGGCGACAATCGCTGGCAGGCGCCCGCGCCCGACAGCCTGTGCTGGCCCTATGGTCTGAGCCTGGATGGTGACCACCTGCTGGTGGCCGATACGGGTAACAACCGGGTACGGGAGCTGGACCTGGAGGCGCTGATCGATGCCGGCTGAACGGATTCGCCTGCAGGGTCGTGTCCAGGGCGTGGGCATGCGGCCCACCCTGTATCGACTGGCCCGGGAGCGCGGTCTGCGTGGTGCGATCCGCAATGACGGGCAGGGCGTGGAACTGGATCTGCACGGCCCGGCCGAAGGCCTTGAAGACTTCCTCGCCGTCCTGCCGGGGGCGCTGCCCCCGCTGGCCCGGCTGGATGCGATGCAGCGCCAGCCGCTGGCCCAGGCAGCGCCGAAGACGCTCGCCATCGAGGCCAGTACAGCGACAGGCTGCGGCGCCGTGGTGCTGCCAGACGCCGCCACCTGCCCGGACTGCCTGGCCGAAATCCGTGATCCCCGGGCGCGTCGCTATCGTTACGCCTTCACCAACTGCACCCACTGCGGGCCACGTCTGTCGATCCAGCAGCGCATCCCCTGGGATCGCCCCGGCACCAGCATGGCGGGTTTCGGTCTGTGCCCGGCCTGTGCGGACGAGTATGCCGATCCGGCGGATCGTCGCTATCACGCGCAGCCGATCGCCTGCCCTGACTGTGGGCCGCGCTGTGAACTGCGCGACGCCCAGGGTGCGGTTCTGGCCAGCGGCGCGCCGGCCATCGATGCCGCAGCCGGCCTGCTGCGGCAGGGCAAGATTCTCGCGATCAAGGGTCTGGGCGGATTCCACCTGGCCTGCGATGCACGAGAGCCGGGGCTGCTGCAGCGCCTGCGTCAACGCAAGCGCCGGCCGGCCAAGCCGCTGGCGCTGATGCTGCGGGATCTGGGCGCGGTCGAACGCCAGGTCCGGCTCGGCGACGAGGCGCGCGCCTGGCTGGCCCACCCGGCGGCGCCGATTGTGCTGCTGCCGCGTCGCAGCGATTGCGGGCTGCCGGCGGAACTCGCGCCGGGACTGGATCAGCTGGGGGTGATGCTGCCGCACACGCCGCTGCAGCACCTGCTGCTGGAGGCCTTCGACGGCCCGCTGGTGATGACCAGCGGCAACCGGGCCGGCGAGCCGCCCTGCGTGGAAAACGACGAGGCCCGGGAACGGCTGGTCGAGGTCGCGGACGCTTTCCTGCTGCACGACCGGCCCATCCTCAACCGGGTGGATGACAGCCTGTTGCAGCTGGTCCGTGGGCGGCCACAGGTCCTGCGGGCCGCCCGCGGGTTTGCGCCCTGTCAGCGCCGTCATGCGAGCGCGTCCGTTCCACCGGTGCTGGCCCTGGGTGGTCAGCTGAAAGCCTGCTTCGCCCTGTTGCGGGAGCGGGACTGGATCGTCTCCCAGCACATCGGTGACCTGGAGCAGGCCGACAACCTGCGCGATTTCGAAATCGCCCTGGCGCGATATCAGACCCTGTTCGACTTCACGCCAGCCGCGATCGCCGTGGACGCCCACCCCGCCTATCTGTCCCGTCAGCTGGGCCGGAATCTGTCCCGCCGGTTCGGCCTGCCGCTGATCGCGGTGCAGCACCACCACGCCCATGCCGTGTCGGTGCTGGCCGAGGCCGGTCGCCAGCCGGAGCAGGGACCCTGGCTGGCGCTCAGCTGCGATGGCCTGGGCTACGGTGAGAACGGTGAGCTCTGGGGCGGAGAATTCCTGTCAGTGAACTTCGAGTCGGCCCGACGTCTGGGGCGCTGGCGACCGGCCGCGCTGCTGGGCGGTGTGGCCGGCCTGCGCGAGCCCTGGCGCAATCTCTACGCGGTGCTGGATCAGTTGGGCGGCTGGACCGCACTGTCCGCGCGCTATCCAGGCCTGGCCCGGCGCCTCAGCTGGCCGCAGCCGCCCGCGTTGCTGGATCAGCTGCTGCGCGACGGCGAGCATTGCCCGCCCTGCAGTTCACTGGGCCGGGCTTTCGATGCCCTGGCCTGGTTGCTGGGGCTGAGTCCCGACCGGATCAGCTACGAGGCGGAGGCCGCGCTGCGCCTGCAGGCGCAGGCGCAGCAATCCGCGTTGCCGGATCGCTACACCCTGGTTCAGGACAAGGTGGGCGACCTGTGGGAGCTGGACTGGCGCCCGCTATGGCGGGCCATGCTGGATGATGCGGAGGCCGAACGGTCCGCGGCCGAGATTGCCGGCGCCTTCCACCGGGCCCTGGCCGAGGGACTGGTTGCTCTGGCCGCGCGTATCCTGGATGAGCAGGGTCTTGGGCGCGACGTGGTGCTGTGCGGCGGCGTGTTCCAGAACCCGCTCCTGCTGGAGCTGTGCGAACGGGCGCTGATGGCGCGTGGGCTGCGGGCTCTCAGCGCCGCGGAGCTGCCCGGCAATGATGGGGGGCTCGCCCTGGGGCAGGCCTGGGTGGCGGCGAGCCGCCTGAAAGCGAAGGAAATGCAGCCATGTGCCTAGGCATTCCCGGCCAGATCGTCGCCATCAGCGATGCCCGCCGGCGCCTGGCCCGGGTTGACGTATCCGGTGTCCAGCGCGAGATCAACGTGGCCTGCGTGTGCAGGCCGGATGAGCCGGTCGAGGCGTTGCTGGGCTGCTGGGTGCTGATTCATGTGGGCTTCGCCATGGCCCGGGTCTCGGAAGACGAGGCCGCCGCGAGCCTGCGCCTGCTGGACGAGCTGGGTGAGGCCGAAGCCACCCTGAGAGGCGAGTCATGAGCGACCAGACGCTGGATCAGCTCTATCCCTGGCAGCAGGATCAGTCGGCCCCGGCCGCCGATCTGGCGGGCTCGGTCGCAGCCAAGCTGGCCGCCTCGCAGGAGGCCGGAAGGGCATTTTTCGAGGCCCAGACGCCGGCATTGATCGCCGCGGCCCGCACCCTGGCCGACAGCTTCCGTCAGGGTGGGCGTCTGCTGACCATGGGCAACGGTGGTTCCGCCTGCGACGCCGCCCACATCGCGGTGGAGTTCACGCATCCGGTCACGGCGGGTCGGCCGGCCCTGCCGAGCCTGAATCTGTCGGCGGACACGGCCATGCTCACCGCCGTGGCCAATGATGTCGGCGTGGAGCAGGTATTCGCGCGCCAGATCATCGCGCATGGGCGGGCCGGCGATGTCCTGATGGGCGTCTCGACCAGCGGCAACTCGCCCAATCTGCTGGCCGGCTTTCGCCAGGCCGCTCAACAGGGGCTTCACGGGATCGCCCTGAGCGGTGGCGACGGCGGCGAATTGGCCCGTCTGCCCGGGCTGAGCCATTGCCTCAGCGTGCCCGGCGACAGCGTCCATCGCATCCAGGAGAATCAGGTGCTGATCTATCACATCCTGTGGGACCTGGTGCACAGCCTGCTGGCGGCCCCCGCATGAAGTACGTCAGTGAATTCCGTGACGGCGGGCGGGCCCGACGCCTGGCCGCTGAGCTGGCGCGGCAGGCGGCCGCCCTGGAGCTGGATCCGGCTCGGCCGCTGCGCATCATGGAGGTTTGCGGCGGGCATACCCACGCCATTTTCCGGTTTGGCCTGCACGAACTGCTGCCGCCCGGCGTGGAGTTTGTCCACGGGCCGGGCTGCCCGGTCTGCGTCCTGCCCATGGGCCGGGTCGACGAGTGCGTGGCACTGGCCGAGCGGCCGGGCATGATCTTCGCGAGCTTCGGCGACGCGATGCGGGTGCCCGGCAGTCGCAAATCCCTGCAGCAGGCCCGTGCCGAGGGTGCCGATGTGCGGGTCGTGTATTCGCCGCTTGACGCGCTGGCCCTGGCCCGGGACAACCCCGCGCGGGAAGTGGTCTTCTTTGCCCTGGGTTTCGAGACCACCATGCCGGGCACCGCCCTGTGCCTGCAGCAGGCGCGCGAGGAGGGCCTGGACAACTTCTCCGTTTACTGCAACCACATCACCATCGTGGCGACCCTGCGGGCCCTGCTGCAGTCGCCGGACATGCGGCTGGATGGCTTTCTCGGCCCCGGTCACGTCAGCATGGTGATCGGCCAGCGGCCCTATGCGTTCGTGGCCCAGCAGTTCCGCAAGCCGCTGGTCGTCACCGGTTTTGAGCCCCTGGATGTGCTGCAGGGACTGCAGATGCTGCTGGCCCAGCGTCTGGAGGGGCGCTGCGAGATCGAGAACCAGTACCGCAGGGTGGTCCTGCCCGGCGGCAACGATGCCGCGCTGGCGGCGATCGCCGAGGTTTTCGAGCTGCGCGAGTTCTTCGAGTGGCGTGGCCTGGGCTCCATCGATCACTCCGGGGTCCGCCTGCGTCCGGCCTACGCCCGGTTCGATGCCGAAACGCGCTACGGCCTGCGGGCGCCGCACATCGCCGACCCCAAATCCTGCCAGTGCGGCGAGGTGCTCAAGGGCGTGATCCGGCCAGAGCAGTGCAAGGTTTTCGGCCGCCAGTGCACGCCGCAGACACCGCTGGGCGCACTCATGGTCTCCTCTGAGGGTGCCTGCGCAGCCGTCTGGCAGTACGGGCGCCACAGGATCAGCGCATGAAGACCATCACCCTGGCGCACGGCAGCGGCGGACAGGCCATGCAGGATCTGCTGACCGAGGTGCTGCTGCGCCATTTCGACGATCCCGTGCTGCGCGCGATGGAGGACTGTGCGCGGCTGGAGCCGGTGGACGGCGAACTGGCCTTCACGACGGACAGCTTCGTGGTCGATCCCCCGGAGTTTCCGGGGGGGGATATCGGACGGCTGGCGGTGTTCGGTACGGTGAATGACCTCGCCGTCGGCGGCGCGCAGCCGCTGTGGCTGAGCTTCTCCCTGATCCTGGAGGAAGGCCTGGCGGTTGAGCGCCTGGAGCGCATCCTGGCCAGCGCCGCCGCGGCCGCCCGCGAGGCCGGCGTGCGCATCGTGGCCGGTGACACCAAGGTGGTGCCGCGAGGGGCTGCGGATCAGCTCTACATCAACACGGCGGGTCTGGGTCGCCTGGCGGGGCCTCGCTTGAGCATTGCCAGCGCGCGGCCGGGTGACGCGGTGCTGCTGAGCGGTGATCCGGGGCGGCATGGGGCGGCCATCCTGGCCGCGCGCAAGGACCTGCGCCTGGCCGCGCCGGTGCAGAGCGATTGCGCCAATCTGCAACCCCTGTGTGGCGAGATTCTGGCCGCCGGGCCCGGCACCCGTTGCCTGCGTGATGCGACCCGCGGGGGCGTCGCCGCGGTGCTGAACGAGATGGCAAGCGCCTCGGTTTGCAGCATCCGTCTGGATGAGGAAACGATTCCGCTGGACCCGGTGGTCCAGGGGCTCAGCGAATTGCTGGGCCTGGACCCGCTGAGTCTGGCCTGTGAGGGGCGTCTGCTCGCGGTGGTGCCGGCGGACCAGGCCGGGACCGTGTTACAGGCCATGCGTGAGACCCCGCTGGGCGCCGGTGCCTGCCGCATCGGCGAGGTGGCCGAGGGCCCGCCCGGACGGGTGAGCATGCGATCCGCACTGGGCGGTGAGCGTATTCTGGACATGCCGGTCGGCGAGTTGTTGCCGCGGATCTGCTAGATCGCAGAGGAAGGAGAAAGGCCGATGACGCACGGGAATGGCAGCGCAGCGGATCAACTGCTCGACGGTCTGAGCGAGGATGGGCTGGGCGAGTTGCTGGACGCGGTGGGTGCGCCGGGCGAAGCCTTTGACAGCGTTCTGCTCACCGACCTGAAGCGCGAGCATGCGCAGGAGCGGCAGAGTGACGAAGCCGCCGAAAGCAGTCTGTTGCCTCTGGCCCGTGGGCTGCTCGGTGATGCGCCCGTTCCTGTGCTGCCGAAAGCGCCCGGCCTGTTGACAGCGCTGGCCTTCGACGGTCAGGCGGTGCTGCTGTTCCCCGGCGATGAACTGGTCGCGGTGGCGCTGCAGATGGGCATGCGCACGGATCTCGTTCAGTTGCGCCAGATTCATGCGACGCTGCGCAGTCAGCTGGCCACCGGCGACGACGAGGCGCTGGCCCAGGCCAGCAGTGCCGTGCAATGGGCCTTGCGCCTGAATCCGCAAAGCGGCGAGATCCTGGCCGCATGGGCGCTGAATGCGAGCGCCGCGACCCGGCGTCAGTTCGAGGCGGCGCGCGAGCGCAAGGATCTGGGGCCGCTGTTGGCCGGCCTGCTGCGCGGAGAAGCCCCGGCCGGCAACGCGCGCCAGTACCTGCAAGCTGTGCTGGTGGATGATGGCGAGCGTTTCTGCGAGCTGACCCGGGTGGCTTTCATTCCCCGGCTGGCGGTCGGCGTGTCGGCCAGTGTGGTTCGACCGGGGCACCGGGTCTGGGCCACCGCCCGGCAGGTCGCCGAAGACGTGCTCCGCGGGGTGATCAGCCGGATTCTCGCCAGTGGCCTCAAAACGCAGATGCTGCCCTTTCCGGAAACCGAGGTCGAGTTCGACGAGATCATCGACCAGTTGCGCGAGCTGGCGGCAGCCGATCTGGACCAGCGGCTGGTGATGGGGGGCTTCGCCGACCATCCCGTGGATGGCGACTACGGCAGCATGCGCTGTCGCGAATGCATCTACTA
>JBFKIN010000146.1:0-6720 GCA_041632255.1 Oceanococcus sp.
CCGCCTGCAACACTATCTGGCGCGTTTCCAGCAACAGCACCAGGATCGTATCGACGGAGTCGAGCGCACCCTCGAAGCGCTGGAGTACAAACGCGGGGCAGCGGCGCAGGCTCTGACCGAACTCAAGCAGTTGCAGCTCAGCCGCGAACAGGCCTTGGCCGGGATCGAGCAGCAAAGGGCGGCGCGCGCCGCCCTGCTGGCCCAGGTGCAGGATCGCCTGCGCAGCGGGGTGGCGAGTCTGGCCGAGCAGAAGGCGGAACAGGCCCGCCTGGAGTCCCTGGTCGAAAGCCTCAGTCAGGCCCTGAAGCAACAGGCATTTGTCGCCCCCCGAGGCCGATTCGGCGACAACCGCGGCCGCCTTGTCCGCCCGACGGGCGGAGAGATTCTGGCCCGCTTCAACCACCTCAAGTCCGACGGCGAAAGTCGCTGGAAGGGTCTTTGGATCGCCGCCGAAGAAGGCAGCGGCGTCCGCGCCGTGGCCGATGCCCGGGTGGTCTACGTCGGCTGGATGCACCGCCTTGGCCTGCTGCTGGTGCTGGATCACGGGGACGGCTACTTCAGCCTGTATGGCCACAACCGCGCAGCCCTGAAGAATGTGGGCGACGCGGTCTCTGCCGGCGAGATCATTGCCGAAGCCGGCGACACCGGCGGCCACCGTCGCAGCGGCGTGTATCTGGAAATCCGCAAGGGGCGCAAGGCGCTGGATCCCTCGCCATGGCTGGCTTCGCGGGGTTCCTGACCGGGCAACTATGCTAATGTTGAGGGTCATAGTCAGTCCCTGCGGAATCTTTGATACCCGTCGCAGTCTTAAATCAGGTACATCTCTTGCATCACCGGCTGCAGATCTGTCGATAGGCGCCAGCGGAAACGAACTTATGGCCAGGAATTTCAAAGCTCTCGCCCTGCTTGTCACGGGAACCGTGCTGGGTGCTTCCATCACCCTGTCGCAGGGCGTGTTCGCGGACCGGGAACTGCCCCAGTCCAGCCTGCCGCTGCAGGAACTCCAGGCCTTCGCCGAGATCCTGTCGCAGATCAAGGACAACTACGTCGAACCGATCGAGGACAAAGCCCTGCTCGAAAATGCCATTCGCGGCATGCTCGAAGGGCTGGACCCGCACTCGGCCTACCTGAACAAGGAGGAATACAGCGAGATGTCCATCTCGACCTCCGGCAAGTTCGGTGGGCTGGGCATCGAAGTGCAGATGTTCAACGGCTTCGTGCGGGTGGTCTCACCCATCGATGACACCCCGGCCAGCCGCGCCGGCCTGGAAGCCGGCGACCTGATCATCCGCATCGACGACAAGCCGGTGAAGGGCATGACCCTGACCGAAGCCGTGCGCCTGATGCGGGGCAAGCCCGGCACCAAGATCGACCTGATGATGATGCGCGAGGGCGGTACCCAGCCCTTCAACGTGAAGATCACACGGGACATCATCAGGGTGGAAAGCGTGCGGTCGCGCATGCTGGAACCCCAGTACGGCTACATCCGGATTTCGACCTTCTCCGGCAACACAGCCACCTCGCTGGAGAATCAGCTCAAGAATCTGCAGAAGGAGGCCGACAACAAGCTGAACGGCCTGATCCTCGACCTGCGCAACAATCCCGGTGGCGTGCTCAATGCGGCGGTGGACGTCTCCGACATCTTCCTCAACGAGGGCACCGTGGTTTCGATCAAGGGCCGCAATGACAATGCCAAGCGCGAGTTCACCGCCCGCCCGGGCGACGCGCTGGAAAACAAACCCATCGTGGTCCTGGTCAACGAAGGCTCGGCCTCGGCCTCCGAGATCGTCGCCGGCGCCCTGCAGGATCACAAGCGCGCCGTCGTGGTCGGACGCAAGACCTTCGGCAAGGGCTCGGTGCAGACCATCGTGCCGGTGCGCAACAACGCGGCCATCAAGCTGACCACGGCCCGCTACTACACGCCCAGCGGCCGCTCCATCCAGGCCAGCGGCATCGAGCCGGACATCACGATACGGCAGCTGGAAGTGAGCAAGCGCGAGAGCGGATTCAAGCCGCTCAAGGAAGCCGACCTGAACAACAGCCTGGCCAACGAAAACGGCGATGCCTCGCGCGATGACAAGAGCAAGGACAGCGATCTCAGCCTGGCCGAAAGCGATTACGCGCTCTACGAGGCGCTGAACCTGCTCAAGGGTCTGAGCATCCTGCGCGCCTCGCGCTGATCGCCGTAAGGACCGCGCCCGCAGTTCCCGCTGCGGGCGCAGTGGTCAAACCCAGCGCCGTTAGGCGCGACCGACCCGCGCCGCCAGCGGCGAGTCGTAGCCAATGCCCCTGAGCACCTCCACCTCCTGCGCGATCACCTGCTGGATCAGCGGCAGGTCGAAAAAGCGCTCGGCATAGGCGCCCAGAGCCGGCGCGCTCTCCGGAATCTCCTGGCCGCAGTGGTACAGCGCGATGAGCAGCCCGCCCACCGCCAGATCGGCTATCGTCGGCGCATCCGTCACCAGCCACTCCCGGCCCTGCAGCTCCGCATCCAGGAAGGCGTAGATCTTCGGCAGTTCCTGATTCAGCGCCTTGTCGATGTCCGCCTGAATCGGCTCGCGCGGGAACAGGCGCCCCGCCAGCACCACCTCGGCGAAGAGATGGGCGGCGATCGCGGGCGTCATCACCGAGTCCGCGTATTCCTCGAACCACAGGGTCCGCGTGAAGCCGGCCGCATCCTGCGGCAGCATCGCGTTGTCGCCATGGAACTTGCAGATGTAATGCGCGATGACGCTGGAATCGGCAAAGGCGACAGCCTCGTCGCGAAAGGCAGGGATGCGACCCAGTGGACTGGCCTGCCTGAAGTCCGAATGATCGGCGTGAGGCAGCACCATCTCGTGCTCGAAGTCGATATCGTGGAACAGCAGCACCAGACGCGCCTTGCGCACATAGGGTGAAATCGGGTGTCCGTAGAGAGTGGGCTTGCTCATCAGCGTCGTTCCGTTCGTGGCGGGCCCGCCACACTAGGCGATTGCACGACGGCGCGCCAGACGCCGCTCAGATCCAGCGTTTGCGCCGGAAGAAGATCAGAACGCCGCCCACCACCACAAGCATGACACCCCAGATATACAGATAACCGAAGCGCCAGCTCAACTCGGGCATGTTGAAGGGGCTTTCGGTATCGAAATTCATGCCGTAAAGGCCCACCAGGAAGGACAGGGGCACGAAAGTGGTGGACATGATCGTGAGCACTTTCATCACGTCATTCATCCGGTGGCTGATCAGGGCCAGATGGGTATTGAGCAGGTCCGCCGCCGACTCGCGCAGATAGGTCACGCCTTCATACACCCTGTCGGCATGGTCGACACAGTCCCGCCAGTACACTTCGTGTCGTCCCGAAAGCAAGGGGTGATCGGGATTCAGGAAGCTGCGCAGTTCTTCACGCTGGCGCTGGCTCTGCCGCTGCAGGCCGGAGAGCTGGCGGCGCACGCTGTAGATTTCGCTGCTGAGATCGGCATCTCCATCCTCGACCCGGCCTTCCAGTTCGATCAGCACTTCGCCCAGTTGCTGGGTCACCGGCAATCCCAGATCCACGGCCAGGTCGCACAGGGCATAGAGCAGGTACTCCACCCCGCCGCTGCGGATCTGTCCGCGGCCGGACTCGACCCGGGCGTGCACCGGCGCGAACAGATCCTGCCGCACGTGAATCGAGATCACGAGCCCTTCGGCCAGGAACAGGTTGAGCTGGTCGAACTCCAGCCGTCCATCCTCCAGCCGCGGCATCTGCAGCACCAGATAGAGGTGGGACCCGAAGTCCTCCAGCTTGGGGCTCTGACCGCCGCTCTGCACATCCTCCAGCGCCAGGCCATGCAGTCCATAGGCCTGCTGCAGCGCCTGCAGCCCCATTTCCCCGGGCACGCCTTCGATGTCCAGCCACAGGCACTGGCCGGCCTGCACGGCCGGCAGTTCATCGAAGCTGTCGCGCAGCTCCGCCGACAGGCCGGCCTCGCTGTAGCGTGCATGGCGGACCCGCGCATCGGTGGGCTGCGGCTTGAGTTGTCCCGGACGACTACCCGGTCGGCTGGCTTGCATCGGACTTCATCCAGACATCGCGCTGCGGGAAAGGAATCACGATGCCATGTTCGCGGAAGGCGGCGTCGATGGCAAAACGCAGGTCGCTGGCCACCGAGCCGCGCTTGTTCACATCGCGGATGAAGGTACGCAGCTCGAAGTTCAGCGAGCTGTCGCCGAAGCCCACGAAATAGACATGGGTATCCGGCACGCCCGGCGTGCCATTCGGCAGGGTGAGCGGGTGCGCGACGCCGATCTCGGTCAGGAGCCTGCGGACCTTCTCGGTGTCCGAGCCATAGGCCACCCCGACCGATATCACGACCCGGATATAGGGATCACGCAGGCGCCAGTTGTGCACGGCCGAGGCGATCAGCTCCGAATTCGGCACGATCACGCTGACCCGGTCCAGGGTCTCGATCTCGGTGGCCCGGATGTGGATCTGGCGCACTTCACCCTCCACGCTGCCAACCCGCACGTAATCGCCGCGTCGCACCGGCCGCTCACTGAGCAGGATCAGTCCGGAGATGAAGTTGTTGACGATGTTCTGCAGGCCGAAGCCGATGCCCACCGACAGGGCCCCGGCAACGATGGCCAGGTTGGTCAGATTGAAACCAGCCACGCCCAGGCCGACCAGCACGGCCACGACCATCGCGGCATAACCGGCCAGGGTGGCCACCGATTCGCGGGCGCTGGTGTCCCACTTGCTCTTCGCCAGCCAGACCTGACCCAGCTGCGTGCGCAACTGGCGGGCGGCGCCGATCAGCGTGGCGCCCACCAGCAGCCCCATCACGATGCGCGCCGGAACGATGTGGATGCCGGCCAGGTCGAAGCCCGCGTCCACCAGCCGCCGCAGCAGCGCGGATGAGGCGTCCTGCCAGCCCAGCCAGTAAAGAATGGTGAGACCGACCGCCACCCAGATGCACAGCATCACGCACAGGTGGATCCACAGCAGTTCACCGTAGCGACCGCTCTCGGCCGGCTTGAACCAGCGATCCAGCGCCCCCGGCAGGATCGATTTCCCCTGTTGCAGCCGCTTGACGGCCAGACGCGACAACAGGTGCAACAAGCCGGCGGCCAGCACCAGCAGGCCGCTGTACAGCAGTTTGTCCGACTCCATCGCTCCGCTTTTCCCTGTGCCGATGCGGCTATCGTCCTGTGCCGCTCCGGGCAGGTCAATACGCCAGCGGGAACGGAGCGCCCCTGCCGTTCGTGTAAGCTCCTGAATCTCCCCGTTTTGCCCCCTGCCATGTCCTCAATTCTCCGCCTGACCGTGACCCTCAGCCTGCTGCTGGCCGCCGCCTGCAGCTCCGCGCCGCCATCCGCCGGCGCCCGCGACGGCGAGCTGCAGAGCTGGCCGGCCTCGCGTGGCGGCGAGGATCCACCGCCGGCCCCCGACGAGATCGAAGCGGTCATCGACGATCTCGATGCGCTGGCCGAGATGCTGCCGCGCGAGGCGGTGACCCGGCTGTTCGACCCGATCGCCTTCGGCGTCACCGTGCGCGACCTCAGCGACCCTTCGCTGGTGGCCTTCCAGGTGCGCGCCACCCTGGCCCAGCTGGAAGACGGCTCACGCCTGGACCACGCCTACCACTGGTACGGCCACCCGGACTACAACGACAAGGTCGCCGTCGTGCCGGTGGAATTCAGCAACCGTTACGGCACCCGCCTGTACGGCGAGATCGTGCTGCCCGGCCGCGGCGAGATTCCGCCCAGCGCCGGCCCCTTTCCCGCCATCGTGGTGCTGGAGGGGCTCAATACCAACCTGGCCATGTACCGCTGGTGGCACCAGGTCTTCGCCGACGCCGGCTACATCGTGCTGGCTTTCGACTTCTCCGGTCAGGGCCATTCCGATGACGAGGGTCCGGGTGATCCGGGCAACAACATCGAGGAAGCCCAGGACGCAATCAGCTACCTGCTGCAGGAGTCTCCGGTGCGCAGCGTGGTGGACCCCGGCCGCATCGGCGTCGTCGGCCACAGCCAGGGCGCCATCGCCACCATGGGCCTGCAGGCGGTGGAACCGCGCATCGCCGCGGCGGTGGCGGCCGCGCCGATTTCAGAGGACTCGGCGCCCTTCGCCGCCAACCCGATTCCGGTGATGATCCAGACCGGCGATCACGACGGTCCGATCGCGCCTATCCCCTTCTTCAATCCGATGGTGGTGCGGCCGGTCTACGACAAGCTGGAGCAGGACCGTGCCTTCATCGTCGCCGAGGCCGCCAGCCACGCCCAGCACGTCAACTATCCGCTGATTCCGACCTCGACCTGGGGCCTGGAGATCGCCGGCCTGTACTCGCTGGCCTGGATGGAATACCACTTCTACGGTTCCGAGGCCGCCCGCGAGGTGCTGCTGACCCCGCACCCGCATCTGTCCTACCTGTGGGAGAGCGAGGTCCGGCTGGGCCAGGACACCACCATCCTGCTTGGCGACGGACCGGCCAGCCTGCGCTTCTAGACTCGTGGAACCCGGGCTGCTCGCGGCCTACCGCCGGACCCGCTACCGGGTCGAGCCGCAGGATGGCCCGGCCTTCGAACTGCGCGTCGATCGGCCCTGCCCGGCGCTGGATGCGCTGCTGCGCCGGCATGCGGTGGCCTGCGCCAGCTTCATCACGGCCTGGAACCCGCGCAGCCGAGCACTGCCCGAGGCCGCCAACCGGGCGCGTCAGCGGCTGCTCGCGCAGGACATCGCCACACTCAAGCTGATCGCCCTGC
>JBFKIN010000147.1:0-6690 GCA_041632255.1 Oceanococcus sp.
CCCGCGCCGCTGGCCCAGTTGCTCCACAACTGGGGCATGCCGGCTGCCGCCTGAAACCCGTCAACTTCACCTTCATCGCCTCCCCGCGTAAGCGGATGCGTGGGCCGCTGTCATGGCCGGCCCCGCTTGATCCCGCGGCCGGGGCGGTAAGCTCGGGTCACGGATCTGGCCCTGACATTCTATTGCGCTGACGCCACAGCTTGATCGACGGTTATCTGCTTCGGTTGTCACGACGGCGTTTCACTCAGCCGCTTGCTGCCTGAGGTCACCAGTTCGGTGGGATTCCACTTCACAGGCTATGACGTGACCCACCGTGCCGACCGGGGCGCCGCCTGCCTCCGCTCAGCCTCCGGACCCGCGCGTCCGCTGACAGGCGGGCTGGCGGGGTGGGTTGTGCGCCCGTTGTGTGTCGAATCACGCGGCGTTCCGGCGGGGTGACGATGAAGAGAGACGATCACCGTCCGAATGTCATCCGGGGAAGAGATCCCCGCGCACGCGCGGCATCGCTGCAGGGATTCGATTCAGAGGCCGATCACCAGCGCGCTGGCGTCATCCGCCTCGCCACGGCTGCCCAGCCATTCGCGCAGCGTTGCGCCAATCAGGGCAACGGGCACTTTGGCGATGCCGGCCATGTGATCCCGCAAGGCCTGCGAATAGCACTCGCCATCACGGCCACTGCTTGCCCGGTCGACCAGGCCGTCGGTGTAAAGGACCAGCCGGTCCCCTGTGCTCCAGCTGAACTGGCTGCCGCGGTAGCTCAGGCCGGATTCGGCCCCCAGGGCCGGATTGGGCAGGCCCAGCCAGTCACAGCCGCCATCCGCCCGCAGCAACAGGGCCGGCGGGTGGCCAGCCAGGCACAGATCGCCGCGCCGGCGGGCCAGGTCGAGCACGCAATAGGCGAGGGTGACGACCTCATGGGAGTCCCCGCTGCCGGTAAGCGCGTCGTTGAGCCGCTCCAGCACCCGCCAGGCCGGCGCCGGCTGGCCCGGGTTGGTCATCAACAGGCGGTCATCGGCCGCTGCGGGGGTGAGCTGGCGCTGCAGGCCAATGGCCCGCATCGCGCTCGCGACGCCCTGGCGACCGCCATCCAGCACATAGGCACTCACTATGCCCGGGGCCAGTTCGTGCAGGCCCAGCCCGTCGCCGCTGACCATGTCCTGGGGAGCGAACAGGCTGGAATGCTCGAGTCCGTCGATACTGGTTCCCGGTCCCGGCAGAAAGCTGCGCTGCAGCGCCGAAGCCGCTTGCACACCCTGCTGCATTTCCGCCCGGTCCCGTTCCTCACGCTGCAGGCGCTGGCGCAGCCGGGCATAGCGCTGTTCCAGGTTGCGACGCAATTGCAGTTGCCGGCAGCCAGCCTGCAGTCGGGCATGCAACTCCTGCATCGCGGCCGGTTTGGCGATGTAATCGTCAGCCCCGGCGTCGAGGCCGGCGACCAGGTCCGCGCCCTGATTGCGGCAGGTCAGCATGATGAAATGCGGCCGTCTCTCGCCCCACTCGGCCTGGACTTCCCGGCACAGGGCCAGGCCGTCCATGCCGGGCATGACCCAGTCGCTCAAAACCAGATCGACTGGATTGGCACGCAGGATCTGGAGTGCCTGCAGGCCGCTGTCTGCATCCAGGACGCGGTATCCGAGGCGCGAAATCATCGCCGTGAGCCGGGCGCGTTCCGCACTGGAGTCCTCCACAAGCAGCACGGTGGCGGGCTGCGCCGCCGCAGAAGATGTTTCGAACTGGGGGCGCATATCAATGGCTGTCACGGTCATGGTCTTCACTGAACGGGTCGAATATGCTCCCTGACGAGCAAGAGCCATGCCTCGCGCCTGACGATGCCAGGGCCCTGATCCCACGGGCTTCACGGCCTGGTCGGTGCCGTACGCTGCACGATGAGTGGCCGATGCAGCCGCAATTCGCATTGCATTTCGCGAAGCACGCTGGGGGGCGCCGGGTCTTGAGCCGGCGTGGGCCGGGGGAGCCGGGCGCGATCACCGCATTCTGCGGGGGTTTTTCCCAGCATCAGACCCGGCATGGGAATTGCTCTGAGACCTGCCATGCTTCTTCGGATTTCAGTAACATGACAGCAGGTGTCGCTGCGCGAACCGCGAGGGACTGGGCAGTGATCATCCGCCCGGTGGCGAGCGGCAATGGCGCCCACATGATCCTTCAGCGGGAGTTCAGAATGACGGCCAAGCAGGGAAAGCAGCGCGCCCTGATCATTGAGGACAGCCCGCCCCTGGGTGCGGTCTACCAGCAGTACCTGCGCAAGCTCGACTTCGATACGGAGTGGGTGGCGACCGGTGGAGAAGGTCTGGAGGCCATCGAGCAGCAGGCCCCGGATGTTCTCCTGCTGGACCTGCAGCTGCCGGATATCCACGGCCACGAGATTCTGGAAAAGCTGCAACAGGCCGGAGCCCAGTTTCCCCGCATCGTAATCACCGCACACGGCTCCGTGGAGTCGGCCGTCGACGCGATGCGTCTGGGGGCCGCGGACTTCCTGGAGAAGCCCTTCACCGCCGAGAGGTTGCAGGTCACTCTGGCCAATGTGCTGGACAAGGCTCGCCTCGACGAGGAGGTGCGGGTCATCCGCGAGGAGATCCAGCGCGACGGCTATGCCGGCTTTGTAGGGCGGTCCCTGCCCATGCAGGTGGTCTACCGGATCATCGACAGCGCGGCGACGAGCCGGGCATCCGTCTTCATCACGGGCGAGTCCGGCACCGGCAAGGAGCTTTGTGCCCAGGCCATCCATGAGCGCAGCGACCGCAAGCAGGGCCCCTTCGTGGCCATCAACTGTGGCGCCATCCCGAGAGAACTGTTCGAAAGTGAAATTTTCGGCCATGTGAAGGGGGCGTTCAGTGGCGCCACCAGCGATCGTATCGGCGCCGCCCAGCGGGCCGACGGCGGCACCCTGTTCCTGGACGAAATCGGGGAAATGGATCTGGACCTTCAGGTCAAGCTGCTGCGCTTCATCCAGACCGGCGTGTTCCAGCGGGTGGGCGGCAACAAGGATATCCGTGTGAACGTGCGCTTCGTCTGCGCCACCAACCGAGATCCGGCGGAACAAGTTGCCGAGGGCCGTTTCCGCGAAGACCTGTATTACCGACTCAATGTGATTCCGATCCAGATGCCCGCCCTGCGGGAGCGCGGCAGCGACATCCTGGAAATCGCCGGACATTTCCTGGATCAGCTGAGTTACGAGGAGGGTCGCGAGTTCACCGGTTTCGACGAGGAGGTGGCTTCGCTGCTGGCGCATTACGACTGGCCCGGCAATGTCCGCCAGCTGCACAACGTGGTGCACAACACGGTGCTGCTCAACAACGGCACGTTGGTCACGCGGGACATGCTGCCTGCGCCATTTGACGGCGCTCAGGCGCCCGAACCCACGGCCCGGCCGGCGCGGCCCTCCGCCGCGTCGCCCACACCGGCCGCTTCCGCGCCCGGGTCCGGGGCAGGCCGCATCGAGTCGCTCTGGCAGGTGGAAAAGCGTGCCATCGAGCATGCCATCGCCCACTTCGAAGGCAATGTGCCGGTGGCCGCCGCGCACCTGGGGGTGAGCGCCTCGACCATCTACCGCAAGCTGAAGGCCTGGGAGGCGGGGTAATGGGCGAGAAGGCGCCGCCGGCGCAGGCCACTCCCCGCGACCTCTCCCACGAGGACAGCAAGGACATCATGAGCGCGATCGCGGCGGCCAGCCTCGACGCGCTGATCACCATCGATGGACAGGGGCGGGTCATTGAATTCAGCCCCGCCGCCGAGAAACTGTTCGGCTTCACCCGGGAAGAAACCCTTGGCCTCTCGGTCGCTGACGTGGTGATTCCGCCGCGGCTGCGCGATGCACATAACGATGGCATGCGGCGCTACGAGGCGACCGGGGAAGGGCCGGTCATCAACACCCGCGTGGAAGTCCCGGCGGCGCGCAAGGATGGCAGTGAATTTGAAGCCGAATTGACGGTGGTGCCCCTGCGTATCGAGGGTAAGCGCTTTTTCACCGCCTTCGTTCGCGACATCTCGGAACAGAAGGCCGCGCAGGCCGCGCTGGAAAAGGCGCGTGAGGCCGCCGAGGAGGCGAGCGAAGCCAAATCCCGCTTCCTGGCCACGGTCAGTCACGAACTGCGGACGCCGCTCAATGCGGTGCTGGGCGTGATGGATCTCATCGGCGAGACGCCGCGTGATGCCCGGGATGGGCAGCTGATCCACACCGCGCGAGAGTCGGCTCTGTCCCTGCTCACGATGATCGACGAGATCATCGACATGGCCTCGCTGGAACGTGGCGAGCTGGCGCTCAAGCCCAAGCCCACGGATATCGCCGCCCTGGTGGACCAGATCGCCGAGCAGACCCGGGAGGCGGCGGAACGCAAGAACCTGCGCATGCAGGTGGACAGGCAGGGCGAGTGGCCCCAGCGTGTGATGCTGGACGAGCGTCGTTTCGTTCAGGTGCTGGCGCAGTTGCTCGACAACGCGGTGAAGTTCTCCGATGCGGGGATCATCTGTCTTAAAGCGTCCTGTGCCGCGCGGGGAGAGGCCGATGGTGCTTACGCCCTGAGCGTCGAGATCAGCGACCAGGGCATGGGCATGGACGAGGCGACCCGCGACGGGCTGTCCAAGCCATTTTTCCAGGCGCACAACCTGTCCACAACGGGCTACAGCGGCACCGGTATCGGGCTCGCGGTCTGCATGCGCCTGCTGGAACAGATGGGGGCCCGGTTGACTATTCACAGCGCCCCGGGTCAGGGAAGCCGCTTCAGTTTCACCCTGGAACTGGATGGCTGCCAGCCGACCACCGCGACCACCAAAGGACCGGCGATTGAAGGAGCGCCCGCCCGCGTGCTGGTCGTGGACGACGGCATGCCCAATCGACTGATTGCCGAAACCATGCTCAGGCGCGCCGGATACGACGTCGATCAGGCAGTCGATGGCGCCGAAGCCGTGGACAAGGTCGAAAAGCAAGCGTACGCGGCCGTCCTCATGGACATGCGGATGCCGAACCTCGATGGTCTGGAGGCCACGCGCCAGATCCGCCAGCTGACGGGCCGGGCCGGACGTACGCCGATCATTGCGATGACTGCCAATGTCAGCGAGTCCGATCGGCGCGCCTGCATTGCCTCAGGCATGAATGATTTCCTCGCCAAGCCTGTGCGCAAGGAAGAACTGCTCGCCATGCTGTCCGTGTGGTGCCCTGATGCCCTCGGCCCGGTGCGAGGGGCCGACGGGTGATAGAAGCGCCCAATCTCGCCTGCGAAAGCGAACGCATCGCAGCGCTGAAGGCCCTGCGCGTGCTTGACACCCCGGCCGAGGAGCGCTTTGACCGTGTCACCCGGCTGGCGCGGGATCTGTTCGACGTCAAGATTTCGCTGGTCAGCCTGGTCGACAGGAACCGGCAGTGGTTCAAGTCCCGGCAGGGACTGGCAGCGGAGGAAACTCCGCGTTCCATTTCCTTCTGTGGTCACGCCATCGTCGGGCATGAGGCGCTGGTGGTTGAGGACGCGCAGCAGGATGAGCGGTTTGCCGACAATCCCCTGGTCGTGGGGCCGCCCCACATCCGTTTCTATGCCGGTTGTCCGCTGCGCAGTCCGAGCGGCCAGCTGGTCGGGACCCTGTGCATCATTGATGACGAGCCGCGCGTATTCGGCGAAAGGGACAAGGACCTGCTGCACGATCTGGCCCGCATCGTCGAGGCGGAACTGGCCAGTCCGGTTCGTGCCCTGTTGGGCACCACGGAGCGCGTCTCCTGGCGGACCCGTGCACGCGCGCTGCTCTACCGCCTGCCGTCCAGCGCCTGGGCGTCACTGGGCCTGGCCACCGTATGCAGCCTGCTGCTCGGAGTGGCTGCCCTGACCTGGGATCGCAGCCAGCTCCACGCGCATCGAGCGCAGATCATGCAGACCAGCCTGCATCACGTTGGCCTGATGCGGGGCGAGCTGGAGACCGCCCTGAATGCCAAGCTGCACCTGGTGTTTGGTCTCAGCGGTCTGGTGCGCGCGAATGACGAGATCGATCAGGAAGTTTTTGAAACCTTCGCTGCCCAGCTGGTCCGTGAGGTGCAGCACGTGCGCAGCCTGCAGCTGGCGCCCAATGGCGTGGTGACCTATGTCTGGCCGCTCAAGGGCAATGAAGCCGCGGTCGGGCATGACCTGCTGGCCGACCCGAAGCGGCGTCAGGCCGCGGAGCAGGCCATCGCGGCGCGACGGCTGTGGGTGGCGGGTCCGCTGAAACTGATCCAGGGCGGGGTGGCGCTGCTCGGGCGTCTGCCGGTCTTCCTGCCCACGGCCGAAGATGGCGGAGAAGTGTTCTGGGGATTTGCCACGATCCTGATCGATTTGCCTGGCCTGCTGGGCGAAGTGGCCCTGCAGGAGGACGACGGCTTCGTCCGCTTCGCGTTGCGTGGCCGGGATGCCAGCGGTGCTGATGGCGCGGTGTTCTTCGGCGATCCCGCGTTATTTGAAGGCGATCCGATCAGGGCAGAAATCGCCCTGCCCGCCGGCAGCTGGGTGCTGGCGGGAGTCCCGCGCGAGGGTTGGCCCACGAGCTGGCCCGGTCAAGTCACCTTTCGCGTCGGCGCAGCCATCGTGTGTCTCATCGTGTTCGGGCTGGTCTATTTTCTGGTGCGCCTGCCGCACACGATGCAGCAGGCGGTCAGCCGGGCGACGCAGCAGCTCGAAGCCAGCCAGTCTCGTTTTCGCGGCGCCATCGCCG
>JBFKIN010000148.1:0-6689 GCA_041632255.1 Oceanococcus sp.
ACAGGGTCGACAGCAGCAGGGCGAAGGCGAAGGGCAGGATCCAGAAGCCCCAGTTGTTCACCCTGGGCAGGGCCAGATCGCCGGCACCGACCATCATCGGCACCATCCAGTTGGCCAGGCCGGTGAAAGCCGGCATGACACCGCCGAAGATCATGATCAGCGCGTGCATCGTGGTCATGGAGTTGAAGAACTCCGGATTGACCCACTGCAGGCCGGGCGAGAACAGCTCCAGGCGGATGATCAGCGACATCACGCCGCCGATGAAGAACATGATGAACGCAAACCACAGGTACAGGGTGCCCAGGTCCTTGTGGTTCGTGGTCTTGATCCACCGCATGATCCCCGGCTCCGGGCCGTGATCGTGATGCTCGTCGTGATGGGCAGCGTGTGATTCGCTCATGGATATCAGCTCCGGAATGCTTAGCGGCGGGCGGCAACCTGGGCCGGCTGGACGACATCGCCCGCCGCATTGCCCAGGGCATTGCGTTCATAGGTCACGACCGCGGCGATTTCGCGGTCCTTGAGATAGGCGAAGGCGGCCATCGCGTTCTTGCCCTTCAGCACCATGTCGATGTGCTCGTCGACCGGCCCATTGGCCACGGCGCTGCCGGTCAGAGCCGGGAAATTGGCAGCCGCCATGCCCGAGCCGTCCGGCTGATGGCAGGCGGCGCAGTAGTTCTTGTAGACCTTGCCGCCTTCCGCCATGAGAGTGTCCTTGCTCAGCTCCGCCGGGGCCTGCGCCGCGGCTGCCGGGGCACTGCTGGCCACCTCGACGGGCTTGGCGGCCGCGCTGGCGTTGCCGCCCTGCGGCTTGGCGCCGCGCTCGGCCAGCCACTGCTCATAGACCTCAGGTTGCACCGCGCGGACGACGATGGGCATGAAGCCGTGGTCACGGCCGCAAAGCTCGGCGCACTGACCGAGATAGATGCCCGGCTCGTCAATGCGGGTCCACATCTCATTGATGTAGCCCGGCACGGCATCCTTCTTGGTCGCCAGTGCCGGCACCCACCAGGCGTGGATGACGTCGTTCGCGGTCAGCAGCAGGCGAATCTTCTTGCCGATCGGCAGAACCAGCGGCTCGTCCACCTCGAGGAGATAATTGGGGACATCTGCCGGGTTGATGCCCGAACCCAGCTGCCGCGCACGATTGCTCTTGGCATCCAGGTTGGAATAGAACTCCACGCCCTGGTCCATGTACTCGTAGTGCCACTTCCACTGATAGCCGGTGATCTTGATCGTGATGTCGGCATCACTGGTATCTTCCATCTTGATCAGCGTGCCGGCGGCTGGAATGGCCATGGCGATCAGAATGAAGAAGGGCACGATCGTCCAGGCAATCTCGACCTTGATGCTCTCGTGGAAATCCGCCGGTTTCGGATGAACCGATTTACGGTGGGCGAAGATCGAATAGATCATCGCGCCAAAGACAACCACGCCAATGGCGCAGCAGACGTAAAAAATCAGCATGTGCAGGTCGTGCACTTCACGGCTGATTTCGGTCACTCCCACGGGCATGTTGTACTCGGACGCGAGCGTCGGCCCCGTCAGCAGCAGGCCCGCAAGGCCCCAAATCAATCGTCCCATTCGCCAATTCTCCGTTAGTTCGTGGCGTCTTTCGGCCGGCCACCCAAGTTGGCCCGGTCGGCCCCGGCAAAGGCAGCTTGCATGGCGCCGGGGGGAACCTGGTGCCCTGCAGAAACGCAGCTGGATCACGACGGCCCGGTGCCGGTCGCCATGCGCCGATCGGTCGTCACCCCGGGCTGCATGCCCTTGCTTCGGGATGTGTCCCCGGTTCCCGCGTATTCCCTGTGCTGCGGCAGACTGAGGTCAGCCGCGAATTTTAGTCGATCGGAACTGTACAGGCCACTCCTTCTGCCGGAAATCGCCAAGACAGCGCCTTTACCCGCCCCTGGCAAGGCTTTAGGCTGCGCCAAGCAGCCGGAGAGAGTCATGAGCCAGGAACACGTCCATTACCGCACCTGCAACCTGTGCGAAGCCATGTGTGGCATCGCGATCACGGTGCGGGACGACAAGATCCAGTCGATCAAGGGTGATGCCGACGATCCCTTCAGCCGCGGGCACATCTGCCCCAAGGCGGTGGCCCTCAAGGACCTCTACGAAGACCCCGACCGCCTGCGCACACCGATGGAGAAGCGCGACGGCCAGTGGCATCCGCTGGACTGGGACAGCGCCCTGGACAAGGTGGCCGCCCGACTGCAGGCCATCCAGGACCGCTACGGCAACGACGCCCTGGGGGTTTATCTCGGCAACCCCAACGTGCACAACACCGGTGCCCTGCTCACCTCCGGACCGGTCCTGCGCGCGCTGAAAACGCGCAACAAGTTTTCCGCCACTTCGGTGGACCAGCTGCCTCACCACATCGTGGCGTGGAAGCTGTTTGGCCATCAGCTGCGCATCCCCGTCCCGGACATCGACCACTGCGACCATTTCGTGATTTTCGGCGGCAATCCGCTGGCCTCCAATGGCAGCATCATGAGCGTGCCGGACGTGAAGAAGCGCCTGCAGGCCGTGAAGGATCGCGGCGCGCTGGTCGTGCTGGACCCGCGCCGCAGCGAGACAGCCCGCCTGGCCAGCAGCCACCACTTCGTCCGTCCCGGCAGCGATGTGCTGGTGCTGCTCGCGATGCTGCAGACCCTTTACGCAGAGGATCGCGTAGCGCCCGGCGCCACCGCCTCGCTGCTGGACACCGATCCGGCCAGCCTGGCCGATGCCTTTGCCCCCTACACCCCGGAGGCCGTGGCGCCACACACCGGCCTGGAGGCCGCGGCCATTCGCCAGCTGGTGCATGACTTCTGTGAGGCCAAGGCCCCGGCGCTGTATGGCCGCATGGGCGTGTCGACCCAGGCTTTCGGCGCGCTGTGCCAGTACCTGATCATGCTGTTCAACATACTGACCGGCCGCCTGGACGCGCCGGGCGGCATGATGTTCACCCGCCCCGCGGCCGACATCCTGGCCCAGAGCGGCCGTGGCCACATGGGGCGCGCGCACAGCCGCGTGCGTGGTCTGCCCGAATTCAATGGCGAGTTTCCCGTCGCCACCCTGGCCGAGGAAATCCTCACCCCGGGTGAGGGCCAGATTCGCGCCATGCTGCTGATGGCTGGCAACCCGGTGCTGTCCACCCCCAACGGGGCTCAGCTCGACAAAGCCTTCGCCGGGCTGGAATTCATGGTGTCGATCGACTTCTACATGAACGAGTCGAACCGCCATGCCGACATCATCCTGCCGCCGGTCAGCCCGCTTGAGCGCGAGCACTACGACGTCATTTTCCATTTGCTGGCCGTGCGCAACACGGCCAAATACGCGCCGGCACTGTTCCCGCGGCCGGCCGACGGTCGTCATGACTGGGAAATCATGCAGGGCCTGGTCGAGCGACTGGTCCCGGCCCGCGGCCTGGCGGCGAGGGCCAGCCGCCTAGTCAGCCACCGGCTGCTGCCGCCGCACCGGCTGCTCGACATCCTGCTGCGGAGCGGCCCCTATGGCAGCGGCTTCCGCCCGCTGGGCAAAGGCCTGAACCTGCGCCGCCTCAAGGCCATGCCGCATGGCATCGACCTCGGCCCGCTGCAGCCGGCATTGCCGGGGGCGCTGTACCATCGCGACCGCCGGATCCATCTGGAGGCGGACTTCTTCCTGGCCGATCTGGCCCGGGTGCAGGCCCAGTTCTTCGATGAAGCAGGCAAGCGCCAGGACATGCTGCTGATCGGCCGGCGCGACATTCGCAGCAACAACTCGTGGCTGCACAACAGCCAGCGTCTGGTGAAGGGCAAGGAGCGCTGTGTCGCGCTGATGAATCCGGCCGACATGAAACGCATCGGCCTGGCACACGCGGGCCCCATCCGGGTCCGTTCCGCTGCCGGCGAACTGCGCATTGATGCCCATCCCAGCCCGGACATGATGCCGGGGGTGATCAGCATTCCCCATGGCTGGGGACACAACAAGGAAGATACCAGCTGGAAAACTGCCCAGGCTCATGCCGGGGTCAGCGTCAATGACCTGACCGACCCGCAGCAGATCGATGCGCTGTCGGGCAACGCGGCGCTGAACGGGGTGCCGGTGTCCGTGGAACGGGCCGAGGCGGCGCAGGCCGCCGCCTGAGCATGACCCACCCGGGCCGCGCGAGCGCTCCCGGGCGGATGCCTCAGGCTTCGGGGGCGATCTCGAGCTTGAGGCCTTCGATCTCCTCGGATACGCAGATCTGGCAGGACAAACGCGAAGTCTCGCGAATCTCCACGAACTCGCCCAGGGCCTCCAGCATCATCTGCTCGTCCTCGTCGCGCGCGCCCAGCTTGGCCGACCAGGCCGGATCGATATAGACATGACAGGTGCCGCAGGAGCAACTGCCGCCACAGGTGCCTTCCACACCGGTGTTTTCGTCGCGCAGGGCTTCCATCAACTGTTCGCCGTCGAGCGCGTCAATCTCCCGCGCGCTCCCGTCGCGTTCGACGATGTGAATCTTGGCCATCTCGAAATTCTCGCCGCTGACAAATGAAAAGCCCCGGTCGCAGCCGGCGACCGGGGCCTGCTCAATCCTGGATCAACTCAGATTCTGTCCGAATCTTCCATGCCCGGATAGAACTGCTTGAACCACTTGCGGTACTGCAGGATCGGACCGTCACCATCGCACAGCAGGGGGTTCGGGCGGTACTTCTTGTTGTTCCAGACAATGAAGTCGACGCTTTCGAAACCGGCCGATTCCTTGCCGTCGGCCTCACCCACCATGTGCTTGACCAGATGATCGGCAATCATGGCTTCCTTGGTCCCTTCCGGATACTTCTGGTGGGTGAAGCTCATGTTCATCTTTGACAGTTCGCGGGTGTAGGGCACCGAGTAGGACACCATGGTCGCGATCACGCCTTCGTGATTGAAGCGGTAAATGGCCAGGCCCGGCCCGACCTGATGGCCCTTGATGTAACCGTTCTTCATGTCGGTGAAGATTTCGTGGCCCTTGAACTCGGTCGATGCCGGGGGAATCTCCGGCTCGCCGTGCAGGTACTTCAGGTGAGCGAAGTCCACCCCGTTTTCCGCCACTTCCTGGATCGCGGTATTGACGTCCCAGTGGCCGGTCTTGGGCTCGACGTAATCGTCGCTTTCCAGTTCCGGGATGCTCGGCAGGTCCCACTGCGGGGCCTCGGCCTGGGCGTGATACCAGACCCAGATCATGCCCCACTTCTCCTGCACCGGCAGGGTCCGCAGCACCGCCTGCTTCTTGCAGACCGGCGGCATGATCTTGGCGTAGGGCACCTTCTTGCACCAGCCCTTGGCGTCGTACTCCCAGTGGTGGAAGGTGCAGCGCAGGTTGTCGCCCTGGACCGTGCCCCCATGGCCAAGATGCGCCCCCAGATGCGGGCAGTACGGGTCGGTCAGGCCGACCGTGCCGGTGTCCTTGCCGCGGAACAGGACCCACTCCTGGTCCAGCAGGAAGACATTGCGCACCTCGCCTTCGGCCAGATTCTTCGAATAATCGACAAAGAACCAGCCCGTGGGAATCGGGAATGGGCAGCGCTCCAGGTCCTTGGTTTCCTGCAGCAGCTTGAGATCTATGACACTCACTTGGGACTTTCCTCCATCAATGGCGCGGCAGTCGCGAGGACCCCACGGGTTCTTCAATTCGGAGGCTATAGCTTGCCGCCCCGTCCGGACGGCGGCATCCCGTGGAAGCATCTTGCGATTCCACTGACAGCATGAGAAACTATCGGGTTAACTCAAGCCTTTCCAGCACTCGATCGATATCGAGTTCAGCAGCCGCGTCCCGCGGCGAAGCCGCCCGCACGACCCCCAGACAGGGAGCCGCCAGCCGCGCCTTCAGGCTGGCGATATTGTCTTCCAGGCGAGGCTGCACCGGCGGCAGCACATTGGCCACCCAGCCCAGCAGGCGGCCGCGCCCCGATATGGCCTCGGCGCTGAGCAGGGCATGGTTGATGCAGCCCAGGCGCATGCCAACGACGAGAATCACCGGCCAGTCCGCGGCGCTGACCAGATCGGCCAGACTTTCCTTCTCATTCAGCGGCACCAGAAAGCCGCCGGCGCCCTCGACCACCAGTACGTCCACCTCTGCCGCAAGGGCTCCGGCCCCGGTCAGCAGGCTCTGAACCTGGAGCGCTTGCCCCTCATCCGCTGCCGCCAGATGAGGCGCGATGGGATCCTTCAGGGCGACCGGATTGATCTGCGCGTAGCGAAAGCCGGGACTGCTGGCGGCCAGCAGGGCTTCGGCATCCTCGTTGCGCCGGCCCTGCGGCGTGTCCCGGCTGCCCGCCGCCACCGGCTTGTATCCCGCGACTCGCAGCCCTTGCGCGCGCAGAGCCCGCAGCAGGGCGGCGGCCACGTGGGTCTTGCCACACTCGGTATCGGTGCCGGTGATGAACAGCGCCGCCACGTCAGCTCTCCTCCGGCGGCCCCAGCGCGTCCAGCAGGCGTTCCACATCCTGCCGCGCATGAGCAGCGCTCAGTGTGATGCGCAAGCGGCTGGTGCCCGGCGGCACCGTGGGCGGCCGGATCGCGGTCACCCACAGGCCGGCATCGCGCAGGCGAGCCGACAGGGCCAGCGCACGCGTTTCGTCACCGACGATGAGCGGCTGTATCGGCGTGGCCGAGCCGGTGTCAGGCCAGCCCAGCTGGGTCAGACCCTGGCGGAACTCGGCGATCAGCTGGTGCAGATGTTCGCGCGCCGGCCC
>JBFKIN010000149.1:0-6641 GCA_041632255.1 Oceanococcus sp.
ATTTCATGCTGGGCGCCTGGGCCGGCACCGGCCTGGCCAGCGACCACCCCATGGACGGGCTGCTGGAAGCCTATGGCTGGCACGGCAAGCATTTCGAGTCGACCGAGGACGTCCACCCGCTGGTCTTCGTCCGCTCCGGTGGACGCCGCTGTCGGCTGGGGCCGCGCCGCCTGTTCGCGGGTCTGGCCCTGAATCGCTGGCCGCGGCTGGCGCGCTCGGCCCTGATGGGTCAGGTGTTCCGCCTGCTCATGCCCCTGCTCCAGGTGGGTCGTTCGCGCGCGCGCCTGCGGCTGACCGACTACCGCGGCAAGCTCACGGCCACGATGCAGTACGACAACCTGCCGATCAATGACGTGTTTGCCCGGATCGACGAGGACACGGTGCTCGGCGTGATGGATCTGAAGGGCATGCGCCAGCCCTTCTTCTTTCTGCTGCGGCGCGAGGTCAGCTAGGCCGGATCGGGCGCGTCCTGCGGCAACAGGCTCCGGCGTCGAAGCCATTCGCGGGCATCGGCGGCATCCTGCGCGAACCAGGCCGCGGCGCTGCCCAGGCGGAAGCTGTAGCCCCAGCGATCCATGTCCGCGCAGCAGCGCTCGCGGCCGAAGCCGGGGATTGCGTCGGCCAGCAGAATCTGCAGATAGCAGACGGCGTTCTCCTCCAGGTCGTCGCCGCCGGCGTCGGTGTGCAGCTGCGCGCGGCGCTGCGGACCCATGCAGATCGCGTGACAGGCTTCGTGCAGGACGGAATGCAGCGGCGTGTCGTTGCGCAGGTACAGTGCATGGCGAATCAGCCCGGCTTCCTCGTCGCCCCAGTGGCTGCCCGGAATGGCGGCGTCATCGGCCACCTGACGCAATTCCAGCTGGTAGCGGCCCAGCAGGGCGCGAACCGCGGCCTGGTCGGCTTGGCCCCAGCGCAGCACATCGCTCATTCGGACAGGTGCTTCAGCGCGGCGGCATTGGCCTCCCAGTTCTGCCCGTCGAAGTCGCCGATCGTCACCTGCAGGCGATCGCGTTCGTCGATGCAGTTCAGGTTGAGGCTGTAGCCGTCCGGGTTGGAGCGGGGCACGTAGAAGGCCTTGATTCCGCAGTGCCGGCAGAACAGGTGTCGGGCCGCGCCGGTATTGAAGCGGTACTCCGACAAGGCTGCCGGGTCGCCGAGCGCTTCGAAATCGCGCGCCGGCACGATGACGTGGACGAAGCCGCAGGCGGCGCAGATGGAGCAGTTGCAGCGAAGTGCGGAGACCGGCTCGTCGATGCGGGCGCGGTAACGAACGGCGCCGCAGTGGCAGCCGCCGTGGATGTCGGTCATGAGCGGGGCCCGGGGGTGGGTAAGGCGATATTGTAGAAGCCTCCGGCCCGCCCGGTCACAGCGGCCGGCCCACGCGGGCAGCGCCCAATCATGCGAAAATGCCGGCCTGATTCACAGGCCCCGACCATGCTGCTTTCCTTCGCCAAGATGCAGGCCCTCGGCAACGACTTCGTCGTGCTCGACGGCACCCGGCCGCTGCCCGAGCTGAGCCCGGAGCGCTGCCGGAGCCTGGCCGACCGGCGGCAGGGGATCGGTTGTGACCAGATTCTGGTCGTTGACCCGGCGCCGGATGCGCAGGCCGACTTCGGCTATCGCATCTTTAACGCGGATGGTTCGCAGGTGGGACAGTGCGGCAACGGGGCCCGCTGCCTGGCCCGTTTCGTTGAGCGTCGTGGCCTGAGTCAGGCCAGGCGCATCCGCGTGGCCACCCGCACGACCCGCATGCAGCTGGAACTGCTGGATGATGGCTGGGTACGGGCCAGACTCGAAGCGCCGGACTTCGCGCCCGAGCGCGTGCCGCTGCAGCGCCCACAGGCAGAAGCGCTGTACAGCCTGGTCACGCCGGTGGGCGAGATTCGCGGTGGCGCCGTGAGCGTCGGCAACCCGCACTTCGTGATCCCGGTGGCCGATGTGGCCAGCGCTCCGGTGGCCGAGTGGGGCGCGCTGCTGGCCACCCATCCCGACTTTCCCGAAGGCGTGAACGTCGGTTTCGTCGAACAGCGCGACGCGGGCCATCTGCGCCTGCGGGTCTACGAACGCGGTGTCGGGGAAACGCCGGCCTGTGGCAGCGGCGCCTGCGCTGCGGCCGTGATGATGCGGCATTGGCGCAAGACCGATGCGCGGGTCATGATAGAGCTGCCGGGGGGCAGTCTGCGGGTGCAGTGGGACGAAGACGAGAACATTCTGATGGAAGGCCCGGCAGACTGGGTTTATCAAGGGGAGATTGAAATATGACGCGACCGGATGCCTTGCCGGAGCCTCAAGACGAAGAGGCCGCGGTGCTGGACTATCTGGCGCGGGAGCCGGACTTCTTTGTCCGCCACGCCGAACTGCTGGAGCAGATGCCGTTGCGCCACGGCAGCGGCGGCGCCGTGTCTCTGATCGAGCGTCAGGTGCAGGTCCTGCGCGAAAAAAACACCTTGCTCGGCGAGCGGCTGGACGAACTGCTGCACACGGCGCGTGAGAACGAGGCCAGGGTGAACGGCCTGAACCGGCTGGCGGAATCCCTGATCCAGGCCGACAGCCTGGCCGCGGTGGTCGCCGGCCTGAGCGCCACGCTGCACAGCGAGTTCGCCGTGGAATCGGTCAAGCTGGCCCTGTTCGACTGGCCAGAGGACCAATCCGACCCGGCCTGCGTGGGCCTGGACCGCGAGTCCTTGCCGCCGGTTCTGGCAGACTTCTTCCGCCTCGGCCGGGTCTACTGCGACGCTGTCAGCGACGATCTGCGCGCCGCGCTGTTTGCCGACCACCAGGAACTGCATTCTGTGGCGCTGGTGCCACTGGATCGTCAGCAGCGACTGGGCCTGCTCGCCCTGGGCAGCACCGACGGCAGCCGATTCAATCCGGGAATGGGTCAACTGTTCCTGGAAATGACCGCCAATCTGTGCGCCGCGGCATTGCGGTTCCACGGTGCCGGCCGGGATTGACGCCTGGCTGGATCAGCTGCGGCATGAGCGGCGCTATTCGCCACGCACGCTGAAAGCTTACGCCGACGATCTGGCCGGCTTCTGTCAGGCCCTGGAGCGCCTTGCTCCGGGCCTGCCCCTGGATCAGGTCAGCGACGCCAACATCCGCCAGTGGCTCGCGGCGGAGCACCGCCAGGGACGTTCGCCGGCCACCTTGCAACGCAAGCTGGCGGCGCTGCGCTCCTACTTCCGCTACCGGATCGCCGAGGGCGGCATGGCGGTCAATCCGGCCGCCGGCGTGCGCGGGCCCAAGCGCGGAAGACCCCTGCCCAAGGCGCTGGAAGTCGATCCGCTGTTCCGTCTGCTGGAGCGCATGCCCAGGGATGACGCCCTGGCCGTGAGGGATGCCGCAGTACTCGAACTGTTTTACGCCAGCGGCCTGCGGTTGGCCGAACTGGTCGCGCTGGACCGTGCCGTGGTGGAAGCTGCGCTGCGCGAGCGCCCGGCCCAGCTGCTCGTCCGCGGCAAGGGCGGCAAGGACCGCCTGGTCATGGTCGGTGATGCGGCGCGCCGTGCGTTGAATGACTGGCTGCGTCATCGGGGCGAGCTCGCGGCAGCGGACGAGCCCGCCTTGTTCGTCAGCCGGCGCGGTGGCCGCCTGAGCGCCCGGGCGGTGGAGCAGCGCGTCGCCGACTGGGCGCGCAAGCTGGGTCTGGGGCAAAGCCTTCATCCGCACATGCTGCGCCACTCTTTCGCCAGCCACCTGCTGCAGTCCGGCGCCGATCTGCGCGGCGTGCAGGAATTGCTGGGCCACGCCAACCTGAGCACCACCCAGATTTACACCCGTCTGGATTTCCAGCATCTGTCCCAGGTCTACGACGCCGCCCATCCGCGCGCACGGCGCGGCTCCGGCAATGACTGAGTGAGCGGAAGCGGCCTTGTCGATGGCGCGGGTCCGGGCGTCCGGGCACCGGCGTCCGCCTGAATCACGCCCCCCTTACAGCGGGGCTGGTTCAGCCTCCAGGATCTGCTGGTAGGTCTGCGCCTTCTGCAGCGCGCGGTCTTCCAGTTCCGGAAGGGTCTGCTCCAGCAGAAGCCGGCGCTCCTGGCGGAGCTGTTCGATCCGGTCGAGGGACTCCGCCCGCGCCGCTCCGCTGGAGTCCTCGGCGACGATCACGGCGCGATGTCCTTCGATGTCCTCCTCGAGCCGGGCGAGGGTCTGTTCCGCGGACTCGAGCGCCCGTTTCGCCTGGGACGCCTCGGCGGCGGCCTGATGGACACGGAATCCCGAGGCGTGTGCCGCGAGGAAGGCCGGTTCCAGGTCGGGCGGACACAGCCCCTGCAGGCCGGTCGTGCCGTTCAGGCCGCTCTGGTAGGCCTTGTTCGGCGTGCAGTAACTGCGCAAACCGCGGGCCCGGCCGCTCTCGTAGGCTTGCAGATCGGGGCTGACCCCGTGCTTGGCGCAGGCGCGCCGGTGATCGCCGATGCGCTCGGCCGGGTGTCCGCGCGCGCCATCTTCCAGGCCGATGGTTTCCCAGTCGGCATTCACGCATTCATCCCGGTTCAGGGTGGCGCAGCCGCTGACAGCCGCCGTCAGGGCGGCCAGCATCGTGGCTCTTGCGATCCGCATGTTTGTTCCTTCCGTTCCAGAGGGTTGGGTGTCTTGGGCCTGGGCGGTCCCACGGGGCTGCCGCCCGGACAGCTCCCGGCACACAAACGCCGGGAAATCATAACCGCAGTGGTGCGGTGCGCGGCTCGCTGGCCGGGGAGAGGCGATCGCTGGGTGATTGTGAAGCTTGAAGTTGGCAAAACCGCCCTCAGTATCGATATTCGGTGGCCGCGTGAGCCTTTGCACTGTCCCGCGGTCTACACTCTTCGAGCCCAGGCAGGAATCCCCACTGTGGAGCAATTTCGCGGAACCACCATCTGCTGCGTGCGTCGCGGCAGTCAGGTCACGGTCGGCGGTGACGGTCAGGTCACTCTCGGCAACACCCTCATCAAGGGCAATGCCCGCAAGGTGCGGCGCCTCTATCACGGCAAGGTGCTGGCCGGCTTCGCCGGCGGCACGGCAGACGCCTTCACCCTGTTCGAGCGTTTCGAGGGCAAGCTGGAAGCCCATAGCGGCAACCTGACCCGCGCGGCTGTGGACATGGCCAAGGACTGGCGCACCGATCGCGCCCTGCGCCGCCTCGAGGCAATGCTGATCGTGGCGGACACCGAAGCCACCCTGATGATTTCCGGTACCGGCGATGTCATGGAGCCGGAGAACGAGGTGATGGCCATCGGCAGTGGCGGCAGCTTCGCTCAGGCCGCGGCCCTGGCGCTGTGCCGGCATTCGCAGCTCGGCGCCGAGGAGATCGTGCGCGAGTCCCTGCGCATCGCCGGTGACATCTGCATCTATACCAACGACAACCTCACGGTGGAAAGCCTGGAGATTCCTGCATGAGCGACGTGGACAAGCTGGCCAGCCCGATGATGACGCCGCGCGAGATCGTGCAGGAACTGGACAAGCACATCATTGGCCAGAGCCAGGCCAAGCGGGCGGTGGCCGTGGCCCTGCGCAATCGCTGGCGGCGCCAGCAGCTGCCGGTCGAGATGGCCAACGAGATCACCCCCAAGAACATCCTGATGATCGGGCCGACCGGTGTGGGCAAGACCGAGATCGCCCGCCGCCTGGCCCGCCTGGCCAACGCGCCGTTCATCAAGGTCGAGGCGACCAAATTCACCGAGGTCGGCTACGTCGGCCGCGAGGTGGATTCCATCATCAAGGATCTGGCCGACACGGCGGTGAAGATGGTGCGCGAGCAGGAAATGGCCAAGGCCCGGCCGCGCGCCGAACTGGCGGCCGAGGAACGCATCCTGGACATCCTGCTGCCACGTGCGCAGTCCGCCGAGCCGCAGCAGACCGAATCTGACGGCACCCGCCAGATCTTCCGCAAGAAACTGCGCGAGGGTCAGCTGGACGACAAGGAGATCGAGCTGGACGTCGCCAACCGGCCGATGGGCGTCGAGATCATGGGGCCGCCCGGCATGGAGGAGATGACCAGCCAGATCCAGAGCCTGTTCCAGAACATGGGCCAGCAGCGCAGCCGCCGGCGCAAGCTGAAGGTCAAGGACGCCCTGCGCCTGCTGGTCGACGAGGAAGCCGCCCGCCTGCTGGACGAGGAGAAGATCCGCGCCGCGGCCCTGCACGCCGTGGAGCAGAGCGGCATCGTGTTCATCGACGAGCTCGACAAGGTCTGCAAGCGCGGCGAGATGATCGGCGGCGATGTGTCGCGCGAAGGCGTGCAGCGCGATCTGCTGCCGCTGATCGAAGGCACCACGGTGGCCACCAAGCACGGCGTGGTCAAAACCGACCACATCCTGTTCATCGCCTCGGGCGCGTTCCATCTCGCCAAGCCGTCGGACATGCTGCCCGAACTGCAGGGCCGCCTGCCGATCCGTGTCGAGCTGAAGGCGCTGACCCGCGAGGATTTCGGGCGCATCCTGCGCGAGCCGGAAAACAGCCTGATCCGCCAGTCGATCGCGCTGCTCAAGACCGAAGACGTCACCCTTGAGTTCACCGAAGAGGCGATCGATTCGTTGGCCGACCTGGCCGCCGAGATCAATCAGAATGTCGAGAATATCGGCGCGCGGCGGCTGCATACGGTGATCGAGCGCCTGCTCGACGAGATCAGCTTCACTGCCACCGACCGCGGCGGCGAGACC
>JBFKIN010000150.1:0-6621 GCA_041632255.1 Oceanococcus sp.
CATGCTGTTCTGCTTCTACCTGCTCGCGATGCTGATGATCGAGATCTGGCGGCGTTAGCGGCTGTCCGCGAGGGGGGCTGTGGCGTCGGGCCCTGCCCGATGTCTTGACTTGCCGAACGGGCTGTTCCGGGATTGCCCGGTTCGCTGTGAGCGCTGTCAGGCTGACAGACGCCCGCACGAGACCATCAGGATGCCCTGTTCAGACTCCGCAGAATCTCGCCATGCCGCTGTCGGTCAAGTCGGTAGCGCGAGAGGAAGTAGAGGCTGACGCAATACAACAGCACAATGGCCGGGGCGTAAGCTGTTCCCAGTGCCTGCGCGGTGGCTGGGTCGATGGCTCCCGCATCGAGCTGGCGTGGAAAGCGGATCAGATCCAGTGTGATCCCGGCGAGCAGGGCGCCGACGCCGGAGGAGGCCTTGATCGAGAACACGATGATGGAACTGAAGGCCCCTTCCAGTCGGCGTCCCGAGGCTTGTTCGCCCTGGTCGGTGAGGTCGGCAATCATCGAGGCGGTCAGGATGTTGATGGCGATGATCGCCGTTGTCAGGGCGATGGTGTAGAAGAACAGGGCGGTCATCAGGTCGCGGGTGCCGTTCTCCGGAAACCAGCCCAGAAGGCGAAGCGCGACGGGCAGAGGGCCCAGGGCAATGGCGAATGCGGCGAGGGACAGGGCCACGGCTTTCTTGTCCCAGCCGCGACTGAGCGCCGGCGTAACGCTGGCGGCGATGATGACGGCAATCACCATCCCAAGGGTCAGGATGCCCAGGTCGTCCGCGCTCAGGCCCCAGAAATAGGTGTTGACGTAATAGCCCACGGTATTGATGTAGCCCCAGGCGCTGGCCGAGAAAATGGCGCTGACAACCAGAGCGCGAAAAGACGGGTTGGCCAGCACGATGCGCAGGTCGCGTCCCAGGCGAAATCCGTCGTCCGGCGCATGCGGGTTTCTGCGGGCGGCGCGCTGAGTGCCCAGCGCACAGACCAGGATGGCCGCCCCGGACAGCAGTGCGCACAGCAGCCCGAAATCGGCATAGGCTGCGGGGTTCAGGCGCCCGTCAACGCCGCCCGGTTTCTCCCCGAAGTACGCGACATAGCCTGCGATAGCGAGACCGAGGCCCGCGAGCCAGCCAAACAGGAAGCGGATGCCGATGATTTCGGTGCGCTCGTCATAGCTGCTGCTCATTTCCGCCGCCATCGCATTGCTGGGTACGGCGTAGAAAGTGAGGCTGACTCGCAGCAGCACGGTGAAGCCCAGCAACCACCAGAACAGGGCCATCCCACCGAGACCGGCCGGCGGCATGAAGAGCAGCGCAAAGCTCACGGTCACGGGAAGGACGGCGAGATACATCCAGGGATGACGGCGGCCCAGACGTGAGCGCGTGTTGTCGGAAATGGCTCCCATCAGCGGGTCCGTCAGTGCGTCCACGCACAGCGCGAGAAAGATCGCCAGCCCCGCCAGACTACCCGGCATGCCCAGCACATTGTTGTAGAAGAACAGCAGGAAGACGTTGAAGGCCGTTTCCTTGACCCCTTCAGCAATCGAGCCGATGCCGTAGTAGATACGCACCGGTACCGCGACCTGATCCCTGTCTGTCATGCGGCCTCAGCCTCCCTGCTCGCGCCTGAACGCGGTGTGGATCTGGTCCCGGTGGCGCACAGGGGCGAATGATTCGCCCCCGGCCCCTTCGCGAGCCGGGGCTCTGGTTCAGTACTGGTAGAAGCCGCGCCCGCTCTTGCGGCCGTAATGGCCGGCCGCAACCAGTTCCCGCAACAGGGGAGCCGGACGGTACTTGGGGTCGCCGAACTCCTGGCTGAAGGTCTCCATGATCGACAACAGGGTATCGAGCCCGACCAGGTCGGCCAGCGCGAGCGGGCCGATGGGATGGTTGCAGCCCAGTTTCATGCCGGCGTCGATGTCCTCGGCGCTGGCAATCCCTTCGGCCAGGGCGAAAATCGCCTCGTTGATCATGGGACAGAGGATGCGGTTCACCGCAAATCCCGGCGCATTCTTGACCGAGATGGCCGTCTTGCCGATCGTTTCGGCGAAAGCCTTGGCTGCCGCGTGGGTTGCCTCGCTGGTGCTCAGTCCGGAAATGATCTCCACCAGGGCCATGACCGGCACCGGATTGAAGAAATGCATGCCGACGAAATTTTCCGGTCGGCTGGTGGCAGCGGCCAGTTCGGTCACGGACAGCGATGAGGTGTTGGTCGCGATGATGGCTTCCGCAGGTAGCAGCGCATCGAGCTGTTGCAGAATTTTCGTCTTGACGGCGAGATTCTCGGTGGCTGCCTCGATCACCAGCTGCGCATCGGCCAGCGCCGCGTATTCCGTGGTGGCGCGAATGCGGGAGAGGGCAGTGGTGCGCGCCTCGTCGCTGAGGCGCTCCTTCTGCACCAGTTTGGCCAGGCTTCTGGCGACGCTGTCCATGCCCCGTTGCAGGGCCTCGTCAGCGATATCGACCAGCACGACTTCCAGTCCGGCAACCGCTGCCACCTGGGCGATTCCATGGCCCATCAGGCCGGCGCCAACCACGCCGATCCGTTCGATGTTCATGCTCAGATCCTTTCGAAGGCCGCAGCGATGCCCTGGCCGCCGCCGATGCACATGGTGACCAGTGCGTAGCGGCCGCCGACCCGTTCGAGTTCGTAAAGTGCTTTCGTGGTGATGATGGCGCCGGTGGCCCCAACCGGGTGGCCGAGCGAGATGCCAGAGCCGTTGGGGTTGACCTTGGCCGGATCGAAACCCAGTTCCTGGGCTACGGCGCAGGCCTGTGCGGCAAAGGCTTCGTTGGATTCGATGACATCGAACTGGTCCACCGTCAGGCCGGTTTTCTCCATCAACTTGCGGCTGGCCGGCACCGGACCAATGCCCATGTAGGCCGGGTCGACGCCGGCGTGGGCGTAACCCACCAGGCGGGCCATGGGTTTGGCGCCGAGGCGTTCTGCCGCGGCGGCGCTGGCCAGCACCACGGCAGCGGCCCCGTCATTGATGCCGGAGGCGTTGCCAGCGGTGACCTGGCCATCCTTCTTGAACACGGGACGCATGCCGGCCAGCACCTCTGCGCTGGTGTCGCCGCGCACATGCTCGTCGGTGTCGAACACCGTCACGCCCTTGCGGCTCTTCAGTTCGACCGGGACGATCTGGGACTTGAAGCGGCCCTCGGCGATGGCGCGGGCGGCGCGCTGCTGGCTCTCTGCGGCGAGTGCGTCCATCTGCTCGCGGCTGATGCCGTAACGCTGCGCCACGTTTTCCGCGGTGATGCCCATGTGGATGTTTTCAAAGGGGTCGTGCAGGGCGCCGGTCATGAAGTCCAGCAGCTGGGCATCGCCCATTCGCGCACCCCAGCGGCCGCTGGGCAGGGCGTAGGCACCCTGGCTCATGCATTCGGCGCCGGCGCCAATGGCCACATCGCAATCACCCAGCATCAGCGCCTGAGCCGCAGACACGATGGCCTGCAGGCCGGAGCCGCAGAGCCGGTTGACGTTGAATGCCGGGCATTCCTGGGGCAGCCCGGCCTGTATGGCGGCCACCCGTGACAGGTAGGCGTCGCGCGGTACGGTCGGAATCACCGTGCCCATGGCCAGATGGCCGAATTCCTGTGCATCGACGCCGGAGCGGCTGATCGCTTCCTTGACGGCGACGGTCGCCAGATCAGCCAGCGGCATGGATTTCAAAGACCCGCCAAAGGTTCCGATGGCGGTGCGGGTGGCGCTCAGCACCACGACTTCCTGAGTGGACATGATGAATGCTCTTGTTCGGGGGGCAGATCGGTGGGCAGGCGCCTGCGAAAAGGGCGGCCAGATGTCCCTACCGAGTGGTCAATTCTAGAGGAATTCGGCGGCGACTGCTCAAGGCCGCCAGGCGTCCGGGGCTGCGGAAATCACTCAGCAGCCGGGTGGCCGCTGATCCAGCCAGCCGTATTCCTGCTCCAGCTGGCTGGCCAGGCGCAGCAGCACGGCGTCCTCCCCGAAGCGCGCGGTGAACATCATGCCCACGGGCAGGCCATCGGCGCTTTGATGCAGCGGCAGGGAGACCGACGGAGCTCCGGAGGCATTGGCCACCGGGGTGGTCGGGATCCAGTCGAAAATGGGCGCGTAGCTCTGCACCAGCAGGTCGGGGCGCGTGGCGATGCGGCCCAGCGGCAGTACACCGATCAGGGTCTGCAACAGGGCGTCGATACCGGTGGCCTTGAGCTGGCCGCAGGGCACTGGCGGCATACCCAGCGAACTGGTGAGCAGGACATCGTGATGCTCCATGAAGCGGGCCATGTCACGGCCAACCTGATGCAGATAGGCGCGCGCTGCCGCGAATTGCCCGGCATTGAAGGATTCGCCCAGGCGCAGAAGCGCCCAGTTGTGCGGCTCAAAGGCATCGCGGCTGGCCTTGCGCCCCAGCAGCTTTTCACCATGACGGATCACCGCCGCGATGTCGGCGCTGATCAGAATGCCCATGGCGTAGATGAAGGCCTCGCGGTCGATGGGCGGGCTGGCCTCTTCCACGTCATGGCCCATCGCGGCCAGGCGCTGGGCGGTGTTCTGCACGCCGGCGACACAGTCAGGGTGCAGGCCGCGGCCCAGCCAGTCCGCCGTGGTGAAGGCGATGCGCAGCTTTCCCGGCGCGCGCCGGGCATCCGCCTGGAAGCCATCCTGGGGTTCGGGTGGTGCCACGTAGGGTGCACCCAGGTCAGGTCCTCCGGTGGCGTCCAGCATGGCGGCGCAGTCGCGCACGCTGCGGGTCAGCACATGTTCGCTCGCCATGCCGAACCAGCCTTCGCCGACTTCCGGCCCCACGGGGATCCGGCCGCGAGTGGGTTTGAGTCCGACCAGACCGCAGCAGGAGGACGGAATCCGGATGGAGCCGCCGCCGTCGCCACCATTGGCCATGGGCACGATGCGGGCGGCCACCGCGGCCCCTGCGCCGCCGCTGGAGCCGCCGGGCGTGTGTTCGATGTTCCAGGGGTTGCGGGCGCTGCCGAACAGCTCCGGGTCGGTGATCGGCATGGTTCCGAACTCGGGCGTGTTGGTCTTGCCGAAGATCACCAGGCCGGCGGCCTTGTAGCGCTGCACCAGGGTGCTGTCAAAGTCGGGGATGTAGTCGGCGAAGAAGCGCGAGCCGGAACTGCGGGGCACGCCGGCCAGCGCGTTCGAAAGGTCCTTGAGCAGGAAGGGGACGCCGCGAAAGGGGCCTTCCGGCAGACCCGCGCGTATCTGCGACCGGGCCTGCTCGCGCAGGTCAAGAATGATGGCATTGAGCCGCGGATTCTGGGCGTCGCACTGGTCCAGCGCCGCGGTCAGCAGTTCATCCGGCGAAATGTCGCCCTTGGCCACCAGTTCGGCCAGGCCCAGGCCGTCATAACGGGTGTATTCGCTGAAGCTGGACATCAGGTCTCCTCGGATTCTTGTGCGGGATTGGTGGCGAGTGCGCGCAGGCTCTCTGCCCGGATTGTATGGCTCAGCTGCGGCTTTCGGAAAAGTGCCGGCGCAACAGCTCGCCGAGCATGGGCATGCGGTCGTTGCCCCAGCAGACGAAATCGCCCAGCCGGAACGTGGGCACGCCCCAGGCGCCGGCTTCGAACAGCGCCTGACGGTTGGCCTCGGCGTAGGCGAGATCCGGCTCCTGGGCCAGGAGTTCGCGGGCCTGCGCCCAGGCGATGCCGCTGCGCTCGCAGACCTTCTCCAGTCCCGCGTCGCTGGACAAGTCGATGGCTTCGCTCCAGGCCGCCCGGGCGGCTTCCTGGCAAAAGGCCAGCTGCTGCTCGGTGCCCTGGGCCAGGGTGAAGACGCGCAGGCAGCGCTCCGCGCCGGCGCCAATCGGGTCAGCGATGTGGCCGAAGGCATAGCCCTGACGCTGCGCCTCACGATAGACATCGCGCACGATGTAGAAGCCTTTGGCGCGCGGAATCTTCATGCCGCGCATGGCCATCGGCAGGACCGGCCGGACCGCCAGCGGGACCGGTAAATCCGCCAGCTGCCGACGCAGTGTGGTGGCGGCGAGGTAGGAGTAGGGGCTGCGAAAGCTGAAGAAGAATTCCAGCGGGCCCTGGGGCGCATTCAGGCGCGGCAGGGCATAGCGCGTCACATCGCAGCTGAGCATTGGTCGCGAGGCATCCCAGCCGGCGAAGGGTCGGAGAGCCTCCTGCAGATGACCCATGCGATCGAGGCCCCAGAACCAGTCGCCGTTGAACTGCCACATGCCGGGCAGATAGTGACCGAGCCGCGCGCGGCGCTGGGCATTACGCGCCAGAGCCTGCTCAATCTCGGGGCTGGCTGGCGTTTCATGCAGAACCTGGCCGGAAAACAGGCGTGCGGCCAGCTTGTCCTCTGTGTTCAGCCAAGTGCGCAGATCGCTGCCGGCACGCAGCAGGGTGGCGGCGGCCAGTGCCCGGTCTGCGGCGCTGGGCAGCGTCGCGTCTGGCGGAAAGTGAAGGCCGAGTGCCGGCGCCAGGCGGATCGCGTCCTGCAGCGCCATCGCCCTCTGTTTGTCGGCTTCAGGGTAAGCCTCCGGGACGGTCTCGGGCACGACCCGGATGCGCACCCTGACGCGCAGACCTTCCGACTGCTTGCGCAGCCACTGCGCGCAGAGATGGGAGTGCGGATCGCCAGCTTCGTAGTAAAGCTCGAGG
>JBFKIN010000151.1:0-6606 GCA_041632255.1 Oceanococcus sp.
GAGTTTCTGGCCCTGGCGGCCAGTCTCGACGATCTCGGTCTCAAGCAGGACAACCCGCGCATCCGGGTGCTCGCGAATTGCCTGGATGCGGCGACCGGCAAGCTGCTGGAAAATGGCAAAGGGCCGTCGCGCCGCACGGGCGAGCTCGATAATCGCGGTAGCCAATACTATCTGGCGCTGTACTGGGCCCAGGAGCTGGCGTCCCAGCAGGAAGACGCCGAATTGCAAGCCCGGTTCGGTGGTCTGGCTGACGAACTGGCCAAGAACGAAACAGCCATTATTCAGGAACTGACGGGTGTTCAGGGCAAGGGTGTCGAGATCGGCGGGTATTACCATCCCGATGACGCCAAGCTGACGGCTGTGATGCGACCCAGCGAGACCCTCAACCGCGTGCTCGCCGAAGCGGGTCAGGCCGCCTGACCCACGCTGTACGTCAGGGCTTTCGGGCGTCTAAGCGCCCGAAAGTCCGCTGCTTCTCTTCACGATATTTTTTCGTGGGCTTGGCCATCCTGTAGGCAGTTCTAGCTACGGGCGGGGGCGATGCCCAGCCAGACCAGACACAAGACGAGAGGAAGTCCTCAGGGCCATCTGCGAAATATCGGCCAAGTGCTGCTCCTTGGCCTGCTGTATTACGCGGTCAGTCGAGCCAGTCTGATTCTCGCGATCCCGCCCGGTTATGCCACGCCAATCTGGCCCGGAGCCGGAATCGCCGTGGCCGCCATCCTGATGGGCGGATGGCGCTACCTGCCGGGGGTGTGGCTGGGCTCAACGCTGACGAACATCAGCATCGGGCTGGCCGGCCAGCCGATGTCCCTTCCGCTGTTGCTGGAACAATTTCCATTGCCTGCCCTGATCGGAATCGGCGCAATGCTCGGGGCCGCTGCAGGTGCGGCGCTGGTCAGGCGCACGGTCGGCTACCCGGCCAACTACGAGAGCGGCGCAGAAATCGGCAAGCTTCTTGGCTACGCCGGACCGGTGGCCTGTTTGATTACCGCGCTGTGGGGCAGCATCAGTCTGCGGATATTCGGGCTCATTGACGCCCCGGATCTGACGTTCACTCTCTGGACCTGGTGGGTCGGAGATACCCTTGGGGTCCTGCTGTTCCTGCCGGCGAGCCTGCTGCTGATCGGGAAGCCACGCAGTCACTGGGACTATCGTCTGGTCAGCGTGGGCCTGCCCCTGCTGGTCAGTTTTCTCATCGCGGTGATGATCCTGTATTCGGCGAATCGGACCGAGGAAGCCAAGCTGCGCAGCAGCTTCGAGCGTGACAGCGCCCGCGTTGTCGACCATCTCCGTCAGTTTCGCGCCGAGACAGATTTTGCCGTGCACAAGCTGGGCGGGCTGGTTGCAAATCTGCCGGGCATGACGAATTCCCAGTTTGTCGATCTCGCGCAACCGCTGTTAGAAAACAAACCCGAATTTTCTGCTTTGCAGTGGCTCTCGCGATCACATGCTTCACGGCCTGGGGATTTCGATGAGCGCATTGAAGGGCAGGAGCACCCCGAAGGGACGCTGTCGTCGCAGCAGACAACGGGTGAACTGTTCCACATTCGTTACATGGTGTCCCGGCAGGATCATGCTCAGGAATTCGGGCAGGACATCGCTGCCATGCCTTCCCTCAGAAGTACGCTGGAACAGGCAGCCCGGACCGGCGCCATCGCTTATTCGCCCGTGCAGCCCGATACGCAAGGCCACGAGGGTGGGTCCATCTCCATGCTGGTGCCCGTGCTTCCATCCAACGTGTTGCCCAGCCTCGGTGCCGATCTGACCAGCGTGCGGGGATTCATACGGGCGGTGGTTCCTGTTCAGGCCCTGCTGCGGGAACTGGAAAAAGAGCTGAACGAGCGCCATCTGAGCCTGAACCTGCGGGACGTGACAAATCAGCAGAAGCCCCTGGATTTGCTGGCGACGCTGTCCGGGTCACGTTCGGATGGTCTGCGCTACGCGGGACAATTGGGTATGGGCGGCCGGGTCTGGGAGTACGAGATCAAGCCAGGGCCCGGTTTCGTTCTGCTGAATCGATCGGTCTCCGATTGGACGATGCTGGCCAGCGCCCTGGGTGTGTCGGGATTGCTGGGCGCTTTTCTCCTCATCGTGACGGGACGGATGTTCCGCGTCGAGGCAGCCGTCAGCGCCCGCACAGCCACCCTGAACCAGGAGATTTTCGAACGCCAAAGGGTCGAGGAAGCTCTGCGGGCGAGCGAGGCCCGGTATCGAAATCTTGCCTATCACGATTCCCTGACCGGGCTGGCCAATCGCGAGTTCTTTTCCCGCAAGCTGGTCGAAGCGATTCAGCAAGCGATGAAGAACCGGCGGAAGCTGGCCGTGCACTTTTTCGATCTGGATCATTTCAAGGACATCAACGACGCCAAGGGCCATCCGGTTGGTGACGAACTCCTGTGCCGTATTGCGGAACTGCTCAAGGGGCGGCTGCGCGGCAGTGACACCCTGGCGCGCCTGGGCGGAGACGAATTCGCAATCCTCCAGCCGCAGTTGCGCGGGCGCAAGCAGGCCGCGGATCTGGCCGCGCGGACCATCGCGGAACTGGTTAAGCCGCTGACAATCCAGGAATACGAGGTCCGCACTTCAAGCAGTGTCGGAATTGCGTTTTTTGACGGCGCCAAGGTCTATGACAAGCCTCCGGAACGGCTCGCCGTGCACTTGATGGAGGAGGCGGATATCGCGCTGTATGAGGTCAAGGAGCGCCGGCGCGGAACCTACGCATTTCATACCCGCGAAATGTCAGAAAAGCTGCACCGCAGCCTGGCCATTGGTCACGAACTCAAGCGTGTTCTGGAAACGCACAGCGATGAACTGTCGCTGGCCTTCCAGCCCCAGGTGCGTTTCAGCGATCAGCGGATCTGCGCGTTCGAAGCCCTTTTACGCTGGAAATCGCGTCTGCTGGGCCAGGTCAACCCGGTGGATTTCGTGGCGATCGCCGAGGCGCGCGGGCTGATCAGTGATCTGGGGCGCTATACCCTGCGCCAGGTCTGCCGTGTGCTGGCGCTGACGAATGCGCGGATGCCGGACGGCAGGTCCTTCCGGATTGCGGTCAACATTTCGGTGACCCAGTTTACTGATCCGGCGTTCGTCGATGACGTCATCGAAATCATCAGTCAGGCGGGGGTCAGTCCGGACCGTATTGAACTGGAGGTCACGGAAGCCGCGCTCGCCCGCAGCATTGACCAGGTTCAACGCAATATGCGGCAGCTTCGGGAGTTTGGCGTCAGCATCGCCATCGACGACTTCGGTACCGGGTACTCGTCACTGCTGTATCTCAAGCGCATGCCGGTCCAGCGGCTGAAGGTGGCCCAGGAATTCGTCCGCGACATGCTGGTCGATCCGGCGGACGCCGAGATCGTTCGTGCGACGATCCAGATCGCCAAGGCCATGGATCTGGAATTGATCGCCGAAGGGGTAGAGACGGAAGCCCACGCGCGCCATCTCCAGGGCCTGGGCTGCGAACTGGCCCAGGGTTACTACTTCTATCGGCCACTGGACCAAGCGGCGATGCTGGATCAGTGGGGTTTCCCCGCACAGGCGCTGGTCGCCGCCTGACGTGGCCTAGCGCTGTCGCAAGGCCATCAGGCTGCTGCCGATCACGAGGGCGGCGCCGAAAAGGCTGAGCGCATTCGGATGCTCCTGCCACAGCAACCAGCCCAGAAACGCGGCAAAGACGACGACGAGGTAGTTGAAGGGCGCGACCTGGGCCGCGGGCGCCAGCGAATAGGCCCGGGTCAGGGCCATCTGGCCGCCGGTGGCGAACGCGCCGGCCACGGCCATGAGCAGGAGGCTATGCGGCTGGGGCGGATGCCAGAACAGGGGCAGAGGTAACAGCGAAAACAGCAAACCAAGGACGGTGAAGTAGAACACGATTCGCACGGGCGGCTCGCTGCGCGACAGGCGGCGTATGGCTACGAATGCGCCGGCGGCCAGCACGCCTGCGGCGAGGCCGATCCACCCGGCCGCACCGACCGAACCTGACTGACCGGGCTGCAGCAGGAGGCTCACCCCGATGAATCCCACCACGATGATGGGCAGCAGGCCCGCTCCGGGCCGTTCCCTCAGCCACATCCAGGCGATCAGCGGGACGTACAGCGGCGTGGAGTAGTTGAGCAGCATGGCCTCGGCCAGGGGCATGTGGGCAATGGCATAAAAAAAGCAGTACATGGCTGACAGACCGATCAGGCAGCGCGTCAGATGCATGCCAGGCCGTTGCGTGCGCAGCGACACCGCTCCCTGGCGCGCCAGCCAGGGCAGCAGCGCGAGCAGGCCGAAGACATTGCGCAGAAAAACCACCATCGGCGTGTTGAGGTCCAGCGCAGCCTGCTTGATGGCGGCACCCATCAAGCTGAACGAAGCGGCGGCGGCCAGTGCGTACAGGCCGGCCTGGCGAATGCTGGTGCTCAATGGCGCGGCTCCACGAGGGGCTGTGGCGGGTCAATCGGGCCGTTGGAGTGCCGCTTTTCGACCGCTGGTCAAGACAGGGTGGCCGCGAACGGCGGCGCGGGCGTATTGTAGCGTGGACCAGAATCGGGGGGTCAGGGCCAGATCGGGGGTGAACATGGCTTTGTCACGTAGGGAGTTGCTGCGGCAATCGGCTCTGCTGGCCGGCGTGCTTGGCAGCGGCCACAGCGTCCGCAGCCTCGCTGGCGCGTTGGAAGCCGGCCATTGGCGCAGGAATCTGCCGCCGCCCGATCCATTGCTGCATCTGATGAACCGGGCCAGTTTCGGCGTGACACAGGCCATGCTGGACGAGGCGCCTGCCATGCCCGAGGCCTGGCTGGAGCAGCAGCTGAGTCCGCTGGCCATCGATGACAGCGCGGTCGACGCGCTGGTGGCACGCGACTTCCCGGGCTACCTGCTGCCCTACACCGAGCAACTCCTGTTCTACAGTCAGCTCAGCTCGAACAGCATCACCCGGGATCAGCTGATGACCGCGGATGTCGGCGGGATGCTGCAGGCCGTGGAAGATCAGGCGGAGGATCCCATGCAGGAGCCGGTGGAGCGCCGGACCGCCATCGGCCGCATGGCGCTCGACCTGCAGGGCGCCAGTTTCTACTACCAGCACTATTCGAAACGCCAGCTGCGCGAGGTGATGGTCGATTTCTGGAGCAATCACTTCAACGTCTATCTCTGGGCCGATGGCCAGACACGCCAGTTCCGGCCTCAGGAGGATCGGCTGGTGATCCGCCCCCACGCCCTGGGCAACTTCCATCAGCTGCTCCGCGCCTCGGCAAGCAGCCCGGCGATGCTGGCCTACCTGGACGGCAGCGACAACCGCAGGGGCAAGCCGAACGAGAACTACGCGCGGGAACTGCTGGAACTGCACACGCTGGGTATCGAGCACTACCATGCCGGCCGCGAAGAGGAGTGCCCCCAGGGCCACTACAGCGAAGCCGACGTCAGGGAGGTGGCCCGCTGTTTCACCGGCTGGACCTTCAATGCCAGCGGCCAGATGCACTTCGTGCCCGACCGGCATGAGCCGGGTGACAAGCAGGTGCTGGGTGTGACCATTGCCGGCCGGGAAGGTCCGCTCGGTGTGGTCGAAGGCTTCGAGGTGCTGGAACTGCTGGCCGGGCAGGCGGGTACGGCGCGACATATCGCGCGCAAGTTGTGCGAACGATTCATCAGCGACAGCCCGCCGCTCAGCGCGGTTGATGCGGTGGAGGCCAGTTTCCGTTCCAGCGGCGGTGATATCCCGGCGGTTCTGCGAACGCTGTTCGGCTCGGCCGCCTTTGCCGAATCTGCGGATGAGAAGTTCCTGCGCCCGCTGGATTTTCTCCACCGCTGCCTGCGCATACTCGAGGCCAGCATGCGTCACGATCCTGAGCTGAGGAACTCGGCCACCCAGCCGATCTGGCGCAACCGGATCTACCTCGACTTTGAACGGGAATATCTCGGCCGGGAAGGGCAGGAGCTGTTCAGCTGGGATACGCCGGACGGTTATCCGCAGACGGCCGCGCACTGGGCCAACCCGAATGCCCTGTTGCAACGCTGGCGAGCGGCTGCGCAACTGCTCGACAAACGCGCCTGGAGTGGTTTCGTCAGCGTCGATCTGGCGCGCCTGAGCGAGGGCAGGAGTGGCGCGGACCTGGTCGATCATCTGGCCCATCGCGTGCTGCGGCGGCCCTTGCTGAGCGAAGACCGGGCACGGCTGGTGGCGCTGGCCACCGCGCCGGCCGCCGATGCGCAGGCCACCCTGCGGGCCGTGCTGACGGTGATGCTCGGGTCCGCCTACTTTCAACTGTACTGAGGGCCGGCTGATGAATACTGCACGACGCATGCTGCTGACCGGCGCGGCATTGGCGACCCTGTCCCTGTCGGCACGCGCCGGCACCCGGCCGCAGAAGCTCTTGTTGATCTATCTGCGCGGTGGTGCCGATGCGCTCAGTCTGGTGCCCCCGACCGGGGATGCTGAGTATCAGCGCCAACGGCCGCGAACCCGGCTTTACCCGCCGACGGGCGACATGCCCGAAGGAAAGACACGGGCGCAGCCGCTGAGCCAGAACTTCGACATCCACCCGGCTCTGAGCTGGATCAAGGGCGAGCACGACAGGGGGCGTGCGGCCATCGTGATGGCGACCGGCGCGCCCGGCCAGTCCC
>JBFKIN010000152.1:0-6455 GCA_041632255.1 Oceanococcus sp.
GGTGCATCCTCAAGTACAACCTGTTCGCCCGACTGCCGCCAAGCTGACCGGGTCCGCCTGCGGGCGCGGCCGGCCACGCGCAGACGGTGGTCCGCTGCCGGCGCGGCGGTATCCCTGGCGCGGGCCTGTGCGGCCCCGGGGCCGGGCTCAGGCCGGCTCGGCGGAATGGCGCTGTTCGATCTTCAGCTTCCAGATCTTCGGTCCGGTTTCGTGCACGGACTCGCCCTGGCTGTCGACGGCCACGGTGACCGGCATGTCCCTGACCTCGAATTCGTAGATCGCTTCCATGCCCAGTTCTTCGAAAGCCACGACCTTCGCCTGGGTGATCGCCTTGGAGACCAGGTAGGCGGAGCCGCCGACGGCCATCAGATAGACGGCCTGGTGTTTCCTGATCGCCTCGATCGCCGCCGGGCCGCGCTCGGCCTTGCCGATCATGCCGATCAGTCCGGTCTGTTCCAGCACGTAGTCGGTGAACTTGTCCATGCGGGTCGCGGTGGTCGGGCCGGCAGGGCCGACGACTTCCTCGCGCACCGGATCGACAGGACCCACGTAGTAGATGAACTTGCCGGCCAGGTCCACCGGCAGCTTCTGGCCGGACTTGAGGATTTCGGTCATCTTCTTGTGCGCGGCGTCGCGGCCGGTGTACATCTTGCCGGACAGCAACAGCGTCTCGCCCGGCTTCCAGGCCTTGATGTCCTCGCGGGTCACCGTATCGAGATTGACCCGGCGGGCCGAGTCGCCCGCCGACCAGCTGATCTGCGGCCAGTCATCCAGCGACGGCGGGGTCTGTAGCGCCGGACCGGAGCCGTCCAGCACGAAGTGGGCATGGCGGGTCGCCGCGCAGTTCGGGATCATCGCCACCGGCAGGTTGGCGGCATGGGTGGGGTAATCGCGGATCTTCACGTCCAGCACCGTGGTCAGGCCGCCCAGACCCTGGGCGCCGATGCCCAGGTCGTTGACCTTGTCCATGATCTCGAGGCGCAGTTCCTCGACCCGGTTCGCCGGGCCGCGCTCGCGCAGTTCCTGGATGTCGATCGGGTCCATCAGGGATTCCTTGGCCAGCACCATGGCCTTCTCGGCGGTGCCGCCGATGCCGATTCCGAGCATGCCCGGCGGGCACCAGCCGGCGCCCATGGTGGGAACCGTCTTGACCACCCAGTCGACGATGGAATCGGACGGGTTGAGCATCACGAACTTCGACTTGGCCTCGGAGCCCCCGCCCTTGGCGGCAACCTGCACATCCACCGTATCGCCCTCCACCACTTCCATGTGGATGACGGCCGGTGTGTTGTCCTTCGTGTTCTGGCGCTTGCCGGCCGGGTCGGCCAGAATCGAGGCGCGCAGCACGTTGTCCGGATTCAGGTAGGCCTGGCGAACGCCGGCATTCACCATGTCGGACACGCTCATGTCCGCCTCCCAGCGCACGTCCATGCCGATCTTCAGGAACACGGTGACGATCCCGGTATCCTGGCAAATGGGCCGCTTGCCCTCGGCGCACATGCGCGAGTTGATCAGAATCTGGGCCATCGCATCCTTGGCCGCCGGGTTTTCCTCCTTCAGGTAGGCCTGGTGCACGCCCTGGATGAAGTCCACCGGGTGGTAGTAGGAGATGAACTGCAGGGCGTCGGCGATGCTGGCGATGAAATCGTCTTGGCGGATCGTGCTCATGGGCGGAATCTCGGCGCGGTGGGACCGCCGATTGTAACGCGTCAGGCGCTCCGGGCCCCGCCATGGCGACCCGCGTGCGCTGGTGAACGGGCGCCTAGTTCCGGCCTGCCCGCTCCTTCGTTTCGGGCAGACCGGAATGCCAGGAGGCTCTCTGTGCCAGCGCCGATTCAACCCAGGCCTGGGTGGCGCGGGCAGCGGCCTTGCGGGTGTCGGCCGCAGGCAGCGGCGCGCCCAGATGCAGTTCGGCGTGGATGGCGGGCTCGCCGAGCAGGGCCCACAGATTGTCGATCAGCGATTGATCGTCCACGTAAGGCACGCAGGCCTCGCGGTAGCGCAGGGCGAAGGGCTGGACCGGACGGTCACTGTTGATCGCGCCGGCGAACAGGCGCGAATGAAAGGTCCGTACGCTTTCGCCTCGCGTGGTCGTGGCCTCGGGGAAAATCACCACGCAGCGGCCGGCACGGAGTAGCGCGGTGAGTTCCTCGTTGAGTGCCTGGGTGCCGTGGGCGCCGCGCTCGATGAACAGGGTGCCGCCTGCCCGGGCCAGCCAGCCGATCAGCGGCCAGCCGGCCACCTCGGCCTTGCTCACGAAGATCACGGGGTGGGCCGAGACCAGCACCGCGATATCCAGCCAGGAGATGTGGTTGCCGGCGAACAGTGCGCCCTGTCCGGTCGGCTGGCCGACCACCTCGAGGCGGACCCGGAAGACGCGCAGCAGGCCGCGGAACCAGCGCTGCGACCAGCGCTCGGGCCGCGGACTGAACCGGGCGGCCAGGCCCATGAACAGGCCCAGAACAATATGCAGGCCGAACAGGCCCAGGCGCGTCAGGCGGCGCAGGTGCAGTTGCAATGCAGGAAGGGTCCGGTGGAGCAGGTCCTAGTTTAGCCTGCCGCCACGGGCCAAGAGGTATACCCGGGGCTCTCAGGCCGGGCCCATGACCGGGCCCAGGAAGCGCTTGACATAGCGGGGGTGCAGTTCACGCAGGTTCAGCAGCATGAAGACATCCGCGCAGTTGAAGTCCTGATCCCAGTACGGCTCGCCGCAGGCCCGCGCCCCCAGGCTGACGTAGGCCTTCAGCAGGGGCGGCATGCGGGTGCGGCTGAAGGGCACTTCGCGCTCTGGCAGGGGCAGGGTGGGGGTCACCCTCAGATCCGGGGCGCTCATGTAGCGGCTGCGGATTTCTTCCATGATCCGGTACGCGCCGTCCATGCCCTCATCCATGGGTATGCTGGCGCAGCCAAACAGATAGTCGATGCTGTTGGCCGCCACGTATTCCGCCAGACCGCTCCACAGCACGGCTATGGTGGTGCCGCTGCGATACTCGGGGTGCACGCAGGTCCGGCCGATTTCCAGCTTGCGTCCATCCAGCCGCTCGATCGCCTCGATCCGGAACTCGTGCGCGGAGTAAAAGCCGCCGGCCCGGGCCGCCTGTTCTCCGGTCAGCAGGCGGGTGCTGGCGACAATCTCGTGATCCTCGTTGCGGACGATCAGGTGTTCGCAATAGGGGTCCAGCGCGTCCTGGTCCAGCCCTTCCGGCCCGCCATCAATGGCCGCACCCATCTCCTGCGCGAAGATGCGGTAGCGCAGCCGCTGCGACTCCTTGAGCTGTTCTGCCGTCGTGCTCAGCGAGCAACTGAACCGGGGCAGGACTTCCTTGGGAATGACAGCCATAGTGATCCTCGATTCCAATCAATGCCGGCGATACTGAATCGGCCATATGGAGACGCGATGACGAAATTATGACCGGTTTGTCACACGAAGGCTTTCGCCATTTTGCCGGCTTGGGGGAATTTCTCAATGGCCGGGCGTGCCCGACTGGTCCATGGCCATGCGGAAGACCTGGTAGGGAGCATGCTTGCGGACGCTGGAGGGTGGCAGGCCGATCACCTGATGCAGGGCGCTGCAGGTGACATACAGCATGTTGTCGGGCCCGAAGCTGAAACCGTCGGGCCAGCGCAGGCGCTCGCTCTTGACCAGGGTCTGCAGGTTTCCGTTCGGACTCATGCGCAGAATGGCGGAATGCTCCAGATCCGAGATGTAGATGTTGCCGACGTCATCCAGGGTGATGCCGTCGCTCATGGTCTTGAGGCCGAAGCGCTGGATTCGGCTTTCGACCTGCTCCGCGTCCAGCGCGGAATTCCGCAGATGGCGGCTGGCGATGCGGTACATGTAATTGCTGGTCACCGGCGCAAAGTAGAGCCACTCGCCATCGCGTGAGAGCCCGATGGAATCCACCCCGGGGCGGATTGTCACCAGACCGAAGGCCTGCATGGGTCGCCCCTGGACGATCGGCAGGTAGTGCTCCGCGATCACGCTTTCGTGCCCGCTGATCACGCGGCGGGCACTCATGCTGGGCAGGTCATAGACCAGGATGGCCGGATTCTTGCCAAAGAAGCTCGCATCGGCGATGTAGATGGTCTGTCCGTCCGGCGAAACCTGAAAATCGTTCAGGTGTGAGCCCAGGCCGACCAGTTCCCGCGGGAATTCGAAGCGATGCACGATGGCGCCGCTGTCCAGGTCGAAGGCCAGCAGCCGCCCCGGCGAGCTGCCGTGGCTGCCATTGTCCAGGGCCCAGAGGCGGTTCTGCCGGTCGATCCGGATCGACAGCACCTCGACCAGCGCGTCTGACGCGGCGCCGTCCGGCTGCATCTCGGCGCTGGGCCAGGGCCGGGCCTGACCATCGACCCACTCGACCAGATTCACCGGCGGCCGTGCTTCGGGGTGCAGCGTAAAGAAGACGCGGCCGTCTGGCGCCACTGCGATATTACCGGCGGGGTAATCGAGCTCGGCCACCAGTTCCAGCCTTGAGTCCGGCCACAGGGGTTCGCCGCTGCGGTCCGGGAAGGCCGCGCCGCCGCCATAACGCAGGCGCAAACCGAAAGCGGCCAGCGCGATCAGAACCAGGGCCAGCAGGCCGATCAGGACCCAGATTCCCAGGGCCCCACGCATCTGTTGTTGTCTCATGCAGCAGGCTCCCCGGCCTTGATCCAGTTGCGATAGACCGGCTGGATACTGTTCAGCATGCGGCAGAACAGCTCGGCGGTCTGAGCGGCATCATAGCGAGCCGAATGGGCCTCCCCGGCATCCCAGCCCATGCCGGCCGTCTCGATCGCGCGCGACAGCACGGTCTGGCCCAGGACGGCGCCGGCCAGTGTCGCCGTGTCGAAAACCGAAAAGGGGTGGAAAGGATTGCGCTTGATCCCGCAGCGTGCCACGGCGGCATTGACGAAGCCGAGGTCGAAATGGGCATTGTGACCGACCAGCACGGCGCGACGGCAGCCATGCTCCTTGATCTTGCGCCGAACCAGCTGAAAGGTCTTGCCCAGGGCGTTGGATTCCTTTTCCGCGGCGCGCAGCGGGCTGAACGGGCGGATGCCGGTCACCTCCAGCGAGGCCTCCTCGATGTTGGCGCCGGCAAAAGGTTCGACATGAAAATGCACGGACTCCCCGGGCGACAGCAGGCCTTCGTCATTGATATCCAGACTGCAGGCGGCAATTTCCAGCAGCGCGTCGGTGGCGCAGTTGAAGCCGCCGGTCTCGACATCGACGATGATCGGCAGGAATCCGCGAAAGCGCTGTGCCATGGGCGAGCCCGGGGCGGTTTTCTCCTGGGTTTCGCTGACTTCGCTCATGCGTCCAGCCGCCAGCTCAGGCGCTGCCCCGCCAGCATGGGGACCACAACGGAATCGGCCAGCGGCAACTCTTCAGGCACCTGCTGGTCCTGTTTCAGCAGGGTGATCCGGTCCGGATTGCGGGGCAGGCCATAGAAGTCGGGGCCGAAATGACTGGCGAAGGCTTCCAGCGCATCCAGCCGGCCGGCGGCCTCGAAGCTCTCGGCGTACAGCTCCATCGCGGTGGCCGCGGAGAAGATGCCGGCGCAGCCGCAGTCGGACTCCTTGCGCTCGCGGGTGTGCGGGGCGCTGTCGGTACCGAGAAAAAAACGGGGGTGCCGGCTCACTGCCGCCTCCGCCACCGCCTCCCGGTGGGCTTCGGCCTTGAGCACCGGCAGGCACCAGCTGTGTGGGCGCAGGCCGCCGCGGAACAGCTCGTTGCGGTTGAAGCGGATGTGCTGCGGGGTGATGGTGGCGGCCAGACCCTCGCCGCCCTTGCGCACGAAGTCCACCGCCTGTGCGGTGGTGATGTGTTCCAGCACGATCCTGAGGTCCGGGAAGCGCGCGCGCAGCGGGCGCAGGATGCGCTCGATGAACACCGCCTCACGGTCGAAGATGTCCACCTCGGGGTCGGTGACCTCGCCATGCACCTGCAGCACCAGGCCCGCCTCGCTCATGGCCTGGAGCGCCGCGTCGGTGCGGCGAATGTCGGTGACACCGGAGTCGGAATTGGTCGTCGCGCCGGCCGGGTACAGCTTGAATCCATGCACGAAGCCGCTGTTCGCGGCCTTCTCCACCTCCGCCGGGCTGGTCGTGTCGGTGAGGTAGAGGCTCATCAGTGGCTCGAAACGCAGGCCCTCGGGTACCGCGGCCAGGATGCGCTCGCGGTAGGCGCCAGCCAGTGCCGTCGTGGTCACCGGCGGGCTGAGATTGGGCATGACGATGGCGCGGCGGAACTGGCGCGCGCTGTGAGTCACGGTATGCGGCAGCGCGTCGCCATCGCGCAGGTGCAGGTGCCAGTCGTCGGGGGCGGTGATCGTGAGAGCGTTCATCAGCCGGGTATAATCGCCCGCCCTGCCCATCCCGGCAAATCGCCATGTCTGATATCAAGAAAGTCGTACTCGCCTATTCCGGTGGCCTGGACACCTCCGTCATCCTCAAGTGGCTGCAGGACA
>JBFKIN010000153.1:0-6421 GCA_041632255.1 Oceanococcus sp.
CTGGATCAGCTGCCGCTGGCGCGGGATCTCGTCACCGTGCGGGACGATCTGGATCTCGACCTGGACAAAGGCGCGCTCTCCCGTGGCGAAACCGATCTGAAGGGCTATGCCGCCTTTTGCGAGGAATTCGGCTTTCGTCGATGGCTGGATGAACTGCAGGCGCAGGGCGATGCACCGCCGCAGTCGGAGCCGGTGTCTCTGGCTGTACACACCGTGCTGAATGAGGATCAGCTGGACGAACTGGCCCGCGAGCTGGAATCGAGCGACGCTTTTGCCATCGACAGTGAAACAGACAGTCTGGATGCGCATCAGGCCCGGCTGGTCGGCCTGTCTTTTTCGGTATCGGGCCAAGCCGGCTGGTACATCCCCGTGGGGCATGACTATCTCGGCGCGCCCCAGCAACTCAGCCTGGAAAAGGTCCGGAAACGACTGGGGCCGCTGCTGGCCGACGCCAGTCACGCCAAGATCGCACAGCATGGCAAATACGACATGCACGTGCTGGCGCGGCATGAATTGCCGCTAGCCGGGCTGCGTTACGACACCATGCTGGAGTCCTACGTGCTGAATGCGACCGCCACGCGCCACGACATGGACAGCCTGGCCATGTACTACCTGGGTCGGCGCACGATCAGCTTTTCCGATGTCGCGGGCAAAGGCAAAAAGCAGCTGACCTTCAATCAGGTCGCGCTGGAGCAGGCCAGTGAGTACGCCGCCGAGGATGCCGCCATCACTTACGCGCTGCATGACCACCTCTGGGAGAAACTGTCCGCGACGCCCGCGCTGCAGCGGGTCTATGACGACATTGAACAGCCCCTGATTCCGGTGCTGCAGGCCATTGAGGCCCGTGGCGTGCTGGTGAGTCGGCAATTGCTCGCCACGGCCAGCCGTGAATTCGCCCAGCGCATGAAAGAGATGGAGGGGCGGGCCTATGAACTGGCGGGGCGGGAGTTCAATCTGAACTCTCCCAATCAGCTCAAGGGAATCCTGTTCGATGAACTGGGACTGCCCACGCTGCGCAAGACGCCCAAGGGCGAGCCCTCGACCGCCGAGGATGTGTTGCAGGAACTCGCGGAACAACACGACCTGCCGCAACTGATCCTGGACTGGCGCGCGCTCGCCAAACTGCGCTCCACCTATACGGAAAAATTGCCGGAGAGCATCAACCCGCACACGGGCCGGATTCATACGTCCTACCATCAGGCTGTCGCCGCCACCGGTCGACTGTCTTCGGCCGATCCGAACCTGCAGAACATCCCGATTCGCAACGACGACGGGCGCCGGATTCGGCAGGCCTTCGTGGCCCCGGACGGCTGGAAGATCGGGGCGCTGGATTATTCACAGATCGAATTGCGGCTCATGGCGCATCTCTCAGGTGATGACAGCCTGATTGACGCCTTCTGCCGTGATCAGGATATTCACAGCCGCACTGCGGCGGAAGTTTTTGACCTCGCGCCGGAGGCGGTCGATAGCAGCCACCGTCGCGCCGCCAAGGCGATCAATTTCGGTTTGATCTACGGCATCTCCGCCTTCGGCCTCGCCCGCAATCTGGGCATCGGCCGCAATGAGGCCCAGGCGCATATGGACCGGTTCTTCGAACGGTATCCGGGTGTTGCCCGCTATATGGAAGAGAGCCGGACCAAGGCGCGCGACCAGGGTTTTGTGGAAACCATGTTCGGTCGCCGGCTGTATCTCCCGGAGATCAACGATCGCAATCCCAACCGGCGGCAGGCGGCCGAGCGGGTGGCCATCAACGCGCCACTGCAGGGTTCCGCGGCGGACATCATCAAGCTGGCGATGTGCGCGATCCACCAGAAACACTCGGAGGATGCGCGCCTGCACATGATCATGCAGGTGCACGACGAGCTGGTCTTCGAGTTGGCGTCGTCCACGGCCAAACGGCTGCTGGACGAATTGCGTCAGGAGATGGAACAGGTGGTCTCGCTCAAGGTTCCCCTGAAAGTGGATGCCGGGCTGGGTGATAACTGGGACGAGGCCCACGGCTGAGCCATGAAGGCCTTGACGAGAGTCGGGCAGAATCGCAAGAAATTTTTGCTCGGGGGCCGGAACTTTGCCACCAACGGCGAGTCTGATCCTTTGAACACCGCAACGGTGTTCTTCCGCCTCCACTCCCTAGGCGGACATGCCATCCGGTTCCCCCAACCGGTGTCATCGCCCCGGCGGTTTTCCCCGATCGTCGGGGCACTTTTTGAGGGTCGGTCCCCCGCTACCCCTGCGGCGGATCGACCCTTTTTATTTTAAAAACAGACACTTAGATGTCGATATTCTCGGCGAGCAGGGCGTTGCGCTCAATGAAGTCGCGGCGCGGATCGACCTGGTCGCCCATCAGGGTCGTGAATATCTGATCAGCGGCAATGACATCCTCCACACGCACTTGCAGCAGACGCCGGCTGGTCGGGTCGAGCGTGGTTTCCCACAGCTGTGAGGGATTCATTTCGCCCAGCCCCTTGTAGCGCTGGATATTGATACCGCGGCGCGCTTCCTTGAACAGCCAGGTCACGGCATCGCGGACATAGGGCACCCGCTGCTCACGTTCGCCACGACGCACCACAGCCTGATCGGACCACATGGCATCGATCTTTTGACCCAGCCCCGTCATCCGCTGGTACTCGGCGCCGCTGAAAAACTCCGTGGGCCAGTTGACCATATGGTCGGTACCGTGGCTGCTGCGAATAGTACGGAAGTAGAAACTGCTCTCCGGTCCGGCTGCGACGGCCTCGACCTGATAGCTGTGGGTCTCCGGCGCTCGCTCGATAAGGGCTTGCTCGACCTTGCGGGCCCATTCATCGAGAGCGGCCTGATCATGCTGGGCGGATTCGGTCAGCGCCGGGAGGTCACGGAGGACCCGCAGGACCTCTTCATCGTAGCGCCGGGCCATGCGCCGGATAATGCTGTCCACATGGGCGATCTCCTGCAGGAAAGCATCCAGACTCTCCCCTTCCAGTACCTCTCCATCGGGCGAGGCCGTCAGGCTGGCATTCTGGATGGCCAACTCCCGCAAGTAGCGGTCCAGCTCACCGTCATCCTTGACGTAACGTTCGCTCTTGCCGGACTTGACCCGGTAGAGCGGCGGCTGAGCGATGTAGATGTGCCCGCGCTCGACCAGGGCGTACATCTGGCGATAGAAAAATGTCAGCAGCAGGGTTCGGATGTGGGCGCCATCCACGTCCGCATCGGTCATGATGATGATGCGGTGGTACCGCAGTTTGTCCGGCGAGAATTCTTCACGCCCGATCCCACAGCCGAGAGCCGTGATCAGGGTACCGACCTCGTCGGACTTGAGCATTTTGTCGAAGCGGGCCTTCTCCACGTTCAGGATCTTGCCCTTGAGCGGCAGGATGGCCTGAAAGTGACGGTCCCGTCCTTGCTTGGCCGAGCCACCTGCAGAATCACCCTCGACGAGGAAGAGTTCGGATTTTGCCGGGTCTCTTTCGCGACAATCCGCCAGTTTCCCCGGCAACCCGGCGATATCCAGCGCACCCTTGCGGCGAGTCATCTCCCGCGCCTTGCGGGCGGCCTCCCGCGCGCGTGCGGCATCGATGATCTTGCTCGCGACGGCATGCGCTTCCTTGGGATTCTCGTCCAGGAATTCCTGCAGCTTGCTGAACAGCACGGATTCAACGAGCGACTTCACCTGTTGGGAGACCAGCTTGTCCTTGGTCTGGGAGGAGAACTGAGGATCCGGAACCTTGACCGATACGATAGCGGTCAGGCCCTCGCGGGCATCGTCGCCGGCCGGGCTCACCTTTTCCCGTTTGGCCAGACCTTCGTTCTCGATGTAGGCATTCAGACAGCGGGTGAGTGCAGCACGGAAACCCGCCAGGTGGGTGCCGCCGTCGCGCTGGGGAATGTTGTTGGTAAAGCAGAAAACGTTTTCCTGGTAACTGTCGTTCCACTGCATCGCCAGTTCGACCGTGGAACCTTCGCGTTCCTCCGTGAAGTGAAACACGGTCGGGTGCAGCGCGGTCTTGCCCTGGTTCAGGTGTTCGACAAAGGCGCGAATACCACCCTCGTACTGGAAAACGTCTTCTCGCTCTCCGGCTTCTTCGCGTAATGCGATCCGGACACCGGAATTCAGGAAGGACAATTCCCGCAGGCGCTTGGCCAGCAGGTCGTAGTGGAACTCGACAGTGCCGAAGATCTTCGTGCTGGGCAGAAAGGTGATTTCGGTACCGCGGCGGGTCGAGGCGCCGACAACTTCGAGCGGTCCCACCGGCGCACCATCCCGGTATTCCTGGCGGTGATGCTGACCTTCGCGATGAATGTCCAGGCGCAGCCTGTCGGACAGCGCGTTGACTACGGAGACACCGACACCGTGCAACCCACCCGATACCTTGTAGGAGTTGTCATCGAACTTTCCGCCTGCGTGCAGGGTGGTCATGATCACTTCGGCCGCTGAAACCCCTGCCTTTTCGTGAATGTCCACCGGAATTCCACGACCGTCATCCTTCACCGTGATGCTCTGATCCGCGTGGATAATGATCTCGACCGTACTGCAGTGACCGGCCAGGGCTTCATCGATGGAGTTGTCGACGACCTCGAACACCATGTGGTGCAGGCCCGTTCCATCCCCTGTATCCCCGATGTACATGCCGGGCCGTTTGCGCACGGCTTCAAGGCCTTCGAGAATCTGGATGTTGTTCGCGTCGTAGGTCGCGTTATTCGCGTTCGGGGCGGTCATGCGCCAAAAAACCCTTGCAAAAACAAATTATAGCATTTGCGCCCTTTCTCCGTCCGGGCTTACCGCCCCATGTTTCACGTGAAACATACGGCAGCTCTCACGCAATGCTTGCGGCAGCAAGTCGCCATCCAGAGCAGTCAGGAAGCATTGCCCAGGGTAGCCCTGCAAGCAGCCGAACAATCGCTGCCGGGCCTGCTGCCCCAGTTCCGAGGCCAGGTCGTCCACCAGCAAAATCGGGTGTTGCTGCCTTCTGTTGAAGAAATGTTGCGCCTGTCCCAGAAGCATTGCCGTGATGACCAGTTTCTGCTGCCCGCGGGACAGACTTTCGCGTGCCAGATGCCCCCTGCTCCTGACCCGGATTTCTGCACGCTGTGGCCCACTTTGGGTGAAACCGCGCTCGAGGTCCTGGGTGGACTGCTGGGCCAGGGTGTCCCTCAGGGAGGCTTGCTCCGACCAGCCGCGCCGGTAATCCACGGTCACACCGTGTGTATCGCCCAGGAAGGCGTACAGCAGCTGCTCAATGAATGGCTTCATCTCCTGATGGACTTTCTGCCGGTAGGCATCCAGCTCTTCGGCGGCACTGGCAAACTCCTCGTCCCAGCTGCTCAAGCCATTGCGCTGACGAAGCCTGAGGAGGGCATTGCGCTGCTTGAGCGCCCGGGAATAACGCTGCCAGCAGTGATGGTAGTGATGTTCCACGTGAAACACCGACCAGTCCAGATAGCGTCGCCGCAGGACCGGGCCGTCTTCCAGAAGGCGGTGCTGCCCGGGCTCCAACACGAGAACCGGGCAGAAACGTGCAAGGTCACTGAGCCGCACCTGCGATTCCTGCCCAATGCGTATGCGCGTCTGATCATTGGATTTCTGAATCGCGAGGGGGAAGGGCGGCTGTGCCTTTCCGGGATCCAGGCGTGCGCGAACCAGGCAGGCCTCAGCGCCGTCGCGGATCAGTCTCCGCCCGCTGCCATGCCGGAAACTCTGCCCGCGGCCAAGCAGATAGATCGCTTCCAGCAGGCTGGTCTTGCCGCTGCCGTTGTCGCCAACGAAAAGGTTGTGCTGAACGGCGGGTTCGAAGTTCGCACGCTCGATGCAGCGAAGTTGCTCGATCTGCAGGGACTGAAGCTGCACTCGCGCGCTGCTACAACCTCATCGGCATGATGACGTACTTGCAGTCGTCGTTGCCGGGTTCCAGCAGCAAACCACTGTGATCGGCACTGGTCAGGCCAAGGCTGAATTGTTCCGTGTGGATGGCTGACAAGGCATCCAGCAGATAGGTCACGTTGAAGCCGATGCTGAGCTTCTCTCCAACGTATTCCACTTCCAGTTCTTCTTCCGCTTCTTCGTGCTCCGGATTGTGGGTCTGGAGTTTGAGCGAGCGGTCTTCCAGCAGGAGCCGGACACCGCGGAACTTTTCGTTGGACAAAATCACGGCGCGCTGGAGCGCGGCTCGCAGTTCTTCCCGATCACCGGTGACCCATTTGTCACTGGTGGTGGGAATCACCCGTTCGTAATCCGGAAAGCGGCCTTCAATCAGCTTGCTCGTCAGTCGCACGCTGCCCAGTTCTATCTGGATGGCATTGTCGTTGAACTTCAGTGTGAGATCGCTGCTGCCGGCATTGAGCAGGCGCTGCAATTCCGTGATCCCTTTTCTCGGAACGATGATGTGCGCACCGTCTCCAGCGGGCTGGTCCAGGGTGACATCACAGGTTGCCAGGCGATGTC
>JBFKIN010000154.1:0-6402 GCA_041632255.1 Oceanococcus sp.
CATGCACATCCTTATCTCATCAGCTATCTGCGCACCTCGGCACTTGTTCATCGCGACCTGGGCCTTCACGCAGACGCGCAAAGCATGCTGGCGGAAGCACTGGCAGCATCACGCAAAACCTACGGGAATGATCACGACTTCAGCCGCAGGCTGGAAAGGGAGTTGGCCTCAGGCTGAATCCATGTACATCGCGATCATCCTGACTGACCGCTGTAATGCTGCCTGCCTGCACTGCAGTACCAGCTGCGGACCCTACCGTCGCACGGAGCTGGCCGCCGACCGCATCCAGGCTGTGATGGATGAGGCCGCCCAACTGGCGGACGGGCGCTGGCTGCATTTCGGTCTCAGCGGCGGCGAACCATTTCTGGACCTGCCGCGCCTGCTCAAATTGATAAGACACGGAAAATCCAGAGGTGCGGAAGTCTCCTGCGTGACCAACGCGGCCTGGGCCAGCGCCCCGGCACGAGCGTTACGCATGCTCCGGGCGGTACAGGAAGCAGGCCTGGATTTTCTTGCGATCAGCAGCAGCCGATTTCATGAAGAGTTCATTCCGCGCAGTCGGGTCGAACGGGCACTACGTACAGCGCGAGAAATCGGGCTGGAATGCCACGTGAAACTCGTGCATGGGGCAGGAGACCTGTCCCCGGGATCGGAACGGGAACGCTGGGTACGAAACCAACCCATCGATCATCTGCAACGAATTCCGCTGTTACCTACCCTGCGCGACGGTGCGCGACTGGATGACAGCGCCTACAACCAGGCAGAAGCGCTGCCGCAAGGGACCTGCCCAGCACCGCTGCTGAGCGTGCGCGAAGACGGCCAGGTGTACGGCTGCTGTACTCCCGGAGCCTTTATTCCCTTCTTCCGGCTGGGCGACGTGCACCGAGATTCACTGACCAGCATTCACGAGCGCTTTCGCTTGGGTGGCACTCATCAATTCCTGCGCGAGCGCGGCCCGGCACACTTCGTGCCAGCCATCCGCGCCGCCGGGCTTGGCGAGCGGCTGCGACCAGGCTATGCCGGTGTCTGTGACCTCTGCACCCAGATCGCCGGAGACCCGGCGCTGTCATCAGTAGCCCGAGACTGCGTCAAGAGCTTTCAGCAAGATCAATTGCAACGAATCCTGGCGGCCAGCAGGGCGCCAGACAACACCCAGCAACAAACCCAGGACCAGGAGCTTGATTTTCATGACACCAGAAGAACAGCAGAGACTCAATGACAAGGTGGCACAGGACGACGAATTTCGTCTGCGACTGCTCAAGAACCCCGAAACTGCGGCGCGCGAGTTGGATATCCAGCTGTCCGCTGAAGAAATCCGTCTGATCAACGAAGCCGCAAAGTCCATGGATGAGCAGGATGGCAGTGAGACCCCCGTTCTCATGGGCATCCTGCCCTTTGCCAGCGGCAACCCGCATGGCAAGAAGCGGCCGCCTTCCAAGAAGGATGACAAGGACGACGATGATTAAATGATCCACCTGATGCGGGCGGCCAGCGCGATGACGCTGGCCGCTCTGTTGTCGGGCGAGGCAGCCGCCGGCAGTTCTCCGGACATGGCTTATCGCCCGGTACCCGGATTCTCTGCTCAGGCGAAACCTGCCAGATTGCCCATCGCGCCCGATGATCTTGCGCAACTGGTCGACAAGGAAATGCAGCGGCAGATGGCGGAAGCCTATATTGCTGGTGCAGCCGTGACGATCGTTCACCAGGGCCGGATTCTTCTGAGCAAGGGTTACGGGTTCGCGGACATCGAAAGCCAGCACGCTGTGACCCCCGCCAGCACCCTGTTCCGGCTGGGATCAACGACCAAGCCCTTCACCGCGCTGGCGGTGATGCAGCTCGTCGAGGACGGCGAACTGGACCTGGACGCGGACATCAATGGTTATCTTCAAGGTATGCAGATTCCCGGACTGGCTGGTCAAGTCATCACCGCGCGCAATCTGCTGACTCATACCGCTGGCTTCGATGTGGACAATTTCGGCTACCAGGTTTCACTTCAAGCGCCACCGCCTTCAATGGGACTGCGTGAAGCGCTCGCCGCCCATGAGCCCCCCCGGGTCAGACCTCCTCTGACCGATTTCGCACGAGGAGTCGATGCGGCCTACTCGAACTGGGGCGTCGCCCTCGCCGGGCTGATAGCGGCTCAACTCAGAAATACCGGCTATCCGTCCACCATAGAGCGGCATGTGCTGCAACCGCTTCAAATGAGCCATAGCAGCATGGAAGAGCCTCTGCCATCGGCTCTCAAGCCCAGCATGTCTGTCGGTTACAGTGGCGGCGGCCCATTTCAGCCACACCCGTTCATGTATTTCAATGCGGTGGCGCCAGCCGCGAGCTTGAGTGCAACCGCAGATGACATGGGCCGATTCATGCTCGGGCAGCTGGATCGCAGCACTGGAAACCCGGTGCTCAACCCCGACACGCTTGCTGCCATGCACGCCCGGGCGCTGAGTCCAAGCCCTCACGTGAATGGTGCCGCACTGGGCTGGATGGAGGACTATCAGTATGGGCGCCGAATCCTCTGGCACAGCGGCCTGACACTGTATTTCTACAACGAACTTTACCTGTTGCCTGAAGAGGGCTTCGGGCTGTTTGTCGCCTACAACACACAGCCCACCCCCGATCTGAAAGGCGCCCTCATGCGTCTGTTCATGAAGACCTATTTCCCTTACACCCTGCCACCGCTGTCCGCACCAGCCAGCGGCGGCACCGTTGCCCGGTACGCAGGCAGTTACGCGCCCACCCCGCGCAGCCTGCGCAGCTGGGAAAAGCTGTTCACCCTCCTGTATGCCTACCAGATCGAAACCGACGGTCCAGGCAGAATGCGCATGACCGATCAGGCCACTGGCACGCCGAGTATCTGGGTGGAATCGGATCAGGTTCCCGGACTGTTTCGACGCGAAGACAGTGGAGAGACGATGCAGTTTGTCAGCAATGGCGGCACCGATTATCAACTGGGGAGCTTGGCCTTTGCGCCATCCACTCGTCTGCCACCGTGGGAAACACCCAGGGTCAACTTCGTGCTGCTGGGCACGTGGGCGCTGGCATTTCTGCTCATCGTGCTGGACTGCCTGCGACGACTGTTGTCGCGACGAACCGTCCCGGGCTGGCAGAAGCTGGCCGCTCCTGCCGCATTGGGCTACCTCGGTCTTATGGGCTGCGTGGCAGCGACCGTGACGAGTCCGACGGCGGAATTGCTCGTTGCCCTGCCGTTCAAGCTGAAGCTGGGGCTGTCACTGGGCGTGCTGGCGACAGGCTTGAGCTTGATCCTCGCGTGGCACCTGATCCGAAATCCGCGGTCAGGCGCGGGCTGGGTCAGCCTGGGGCTATGTCTGAGTTTCTCCTTCTGGCTGAACTACTGGCGATTGCTGGGCTTTCACTTCGCCTGATGCTCAAAAGGCAAAATCCAGCCTGACATCCACGCTGCGCGTGTTGTTGTACATCGTCGTGAAATTGTCTTCCGACAGGACCAGAGCCTGAGTCAGGCCCCGTGCGTCACCGAGATTGTTGATGCCAGCACTCAGGCGCGTCCGACCCAGCCAGCGTGGCTGCTGCCAGCTCAACCGCAGATCGGTGGTCGAAAAATCGAAGATGTCCAACTGATGCAGGATGTCGCTGTAGCCGGGGCCTAAGCGCTGGTGGGCCAGTCCAAAGCGTAAGCGGTGATCACCCCAGCGCCAGTCGTAATCCAGGGTTGCGACGAGTTGGTGGCGAGCGGTACCCGGCAGGCGTGAACCTGTCGGCGCCTGATCGCCGCTGGGAGTGGTGTAGGCCACGGTTGTACGAGCATCCGTGTAGGCGGCGGCCAACCCCAGCGCGAGCCCTGGACCGCCCGGGCGCCACTGCAGGCTCAACTCAGCGCCCTGACTCCGAGCGTGCCCGACATTGTCGACGGTATTGAGTGGCACCGCTCCACCAGTCGTGGTCTGCAACTGAGGGTCGTCCCAGTCAATATAGAACAGCGCCAGATCGGTCTGCAGGCGCTTTTGCAACCATTCACCGCGCAGGCCCAGTTCGAAGTTCCACAAGGTGTCGGAATCGTAGGTCGGCGGCACATTCGGCGACACCGGGGAAGGGCCAACGATCTGTATGCCGCCGAAACGAAATCCACGGGATGCACTCAAATAGGCGCTGAATCCGGCCTTCGGCTCAAAACTCAATGCCAGTCTGGGGTTGAGGCCCGACTCCCGTATTCTCGCGTCATTGCGGTTTTCCGTCTCGCCTGTGGCCAGAATGATCAAACCCGACGACACCACCTGACCCGCAGTTTCCACCTGATAGCCGCGCAAACCGAGATTGAGAAACCAGTCACGTCCCAGCGGCAGGCCCAGTTCACCGAATGCTGCTCGTTCCTGCGCACGGATATCGGCCAAGAAATCCAGCAAGACGGGCAGCTGATCCACGGCTTCGCCATCGGCATACACCCGCTGGGTGCTGAAATCCACGTACCTGTGATAGTAAAGTCCGGCCAGCCACTGCCAACCGTGATCGCTCGTGGCGGACACTAGGCGCATTTCGTGCACCTGGCCCTGAATGTCCTCGCTGACCGGTGACGAAATGGGCTGTCCGGCGTCTTCAGCACCCAGGGTGCGGGCGGCGTTCCTGCCGCTGAGATAGCTGGACTTGTCGACCACGCTGCTGACCATCACCAGATCGGCCACATCGAAGCGAACAGTCGCGTCCAGGGTCCCGAATCCGAAGCGCGCGGCCGTGGGCGCTGCCCGCAATGCCCGCGATCGCTCCAGCCGGCCGTCCGTGGTTTCGGCCTGAGGCACGTCGTCTGCACGGGAGGTCTGTAGATGGGCCTTGAGCCCGAAGGTCCAGCGCCCGCCGCCATCCCAGCGCAGCAGAGCACGACCGTTGTAGCGCCGGCTCTTGTCCGTGTCCGCCACGTCCTGCCGCAGGTCGTCGATCCGGCCGCCTCCCAGGCGACTGACTCCAACCATACGCAGGCCGGCATTCTCGCCCAGCGGCAAGTTCACGGCCAGCCCACCCGCCCGTTCCGGCTGGCCATCTGTTGGGTTTCGGGTCTGGATGAAGCCGTGCCCTCCCGTTTCTGCGGGGCGCGCATCAACCGTCCGGTAGCGCACCGCACCGCTGAGTGCCGACGCGCCGAAAAGGGTGCCTTGCGGCCCCTTCAGCACCTCGACCGCATCCAGATCAAACGGTGGAATATCTGGCCGAGCATGCAGAACAAAGGGGTCGGAAAAGGGCACATCATCGACAAAGTAGCCGGTGGCCGCCGGCGTCACGGCGGCGGCGTCGGACTGGATGCCACGCACGGAAATCCGGTTGTACTCGGTGAAGACTTCCGTTTGCTGCACGCCGGGAATACGGCTCAGAAAATCCCGCAATTCCAGCGCGCCGGCCTCTTCCAGGGCGGCTCCGCTGATCACCCCGATGCTGGCCGGCACCTCACGCAGGGCCATGGGCCGCTTGGTGGCGGTGACGATGATCGGATCGAGCTGCAGGCTGTCGCCCGGCGCCTGGTGCCGGGCCTGCGCATCGGGCAGCTTGTCCTCGGCCAGGACCACGGTCGAATCCTGGGCCGGCGCAGGCCGGGTCGCGGCTGCCGCGGGCGAGGAATCCGCTTCCCCGTCGGCCGCAGCGCTGGCCGCCGGCACGGCGGCCGCTATCACCACCAGCGCGGCAATTGGCCACATTTCACCCCTCAGCGGCTTCCCTGGCGACAACAGCGTTCCTTTGCGTTCTTCTTGTTCCCGCCAAAATACTGCTACTGCCCCCCTGCCGCAACGCGGCATCACCGCGATCACGAAGGCGCTGGCCGGTACAAATCTGACTATTTCCCAGCGCCTGCAGGAGCGATGCTGCGATCTACCTTGGGATTTTTGGGGAGATTTCAGAGATGACGTCAGATCACATCGGAGTCCGCCTGCTCACCGCCATTTTCGGCCTGCTCGCCGGCGTCACCTGCATTGGTGCCACCGTGCTGGCGGTGATGGTGGTCAACGAGTTTTCGCTGGGCAGCTGGACATCCATCGCCGCACTGGCTGTTCTGCTGGGCCTGCTGGTGGCGGTCAATCGGGGGCTGGTGGCCGTGCTGCTGCACCTGCACGAGAGGATGAGCGAAGCCGCGGACCTGGAGGATGGCCTGTTCCACACCGCCTCCAGCGGCGAGCTGCATCCGGCGCGCGCAGGTATCAAGGCCCTCAACCAGCGGATGTTCGAATAGCGCCGGTCAGCCGACCGGGGCACAGAGGGACGGCGGTGGGGCACCGCCGGGAGAGCGCATCATGGATGACAACAATACACTGCTCACGGTCCTGGCCATTGATGCCTGCGCGCAGACTTTGCGGCAGCTTCAGGACCTGTTGAGCGACGACTATGCGGTGCAGATCGCCGGCAGTGGCGCCGAAGGGCTGGCCGCCGCGCGCCAGCATCGCC
>JBFKIN010000155.1:0-6386 GCA_041632255.1 Oceanococcus sp.
AGTTCCTGGGCATTGGCCACGCCATAGTGCTCAATGCTCTTGATCGGCAGCCAGGCCCGCACGGGGTAGGGTGCCTCGCCGGCAAAGGACTTGGTCAGCTGGATCCGGTGATAGTAGAGATGCATCCGGGTCTGCTTGCGCAGCCGCGCCTTGGCGGTGACAACCACCTTGATCTGGGGGTCGTCGGGGATCTGGTGCCCCACGGTCTGGGCGATGCGCAAAGTCATGGCCCGGATCTCCTCGGCCGGGATCACTTCGTGATCGGCCTGCACCACCAGTTCGAATGCCTGTGCCAGTGACCCCGTCAGCAGCAGGCACAGGCCCGCCAGAACACTTCGCATCATCGTCGCCACTCCCGAGCGCAACCGTGCGTCATCGTATGCCGAGTGCGATGCGCTGGGAAGATGGTGCTGCCAGCAGCCCGGGGCGCGGGCGAATTTCCTGATTGCAATCAGACCTGTCCGCTCATCGCGAAGGATCTCTGCCGATCGCCGGGGCCATGCACGGCCGCGGCGGCGCTGGCCGGCGCGCGCTGTGGCTTGTGGCGGGACGCGCCGGCCCCGTCAAGGCGTTGCTTCAACGCACGACAGCCACGGATTTGATCTGGGCCCAGACCTGCTGTCCTGGCGTCAGCGCCAGTTCACTGGCGGAACGTCGCGTGATCCGCGCCAGCAGAGGGGTGTCCCCAACCCGCAGCCGGACAAGAGCCTGGGCGGCGCCGTCATCCTGTTCGATTTCTTCGATCCGGGCCGGCAGGCGGTTGAGTATGCTGCTGCGGCAGCGCTCGTCCTGACTCAGGCTGACATCCCGGGCCAGCACCCGCAGGCGCAGCGGCTGCGCCGTGGCCTCGCCGCCGTCTGGCGCCCACAGATCCCCGCCGGCAAAGCGCAGGCGGGCCAGGCCCCAGCGGGCGTCGCGTTCGGCGACGACGGCTTCGATCAGGACGCCGGTCTGTTCGTCGCCCGCGTCGGTCAGCTGGGGCAGCAGCTGTGCGGCCGGTCCCTGGGCGATGGCCCGTCCGGATTCGAGCACCAGGACCGTGTCTGCGAGGCGGGCCACCTCATCCAGGCTGTGCGTGACGTACAGGATGGGCAGGTCCAGGTTGCGATGCAGCGCGTCCAGGTAGGGCAGGATCTCCCGCCGCCGCGCACTGTCCAGGGCGGCCAGCGGTTCGTCCATCAGCAGCAGCCGGGGGCGGCTCAGTAGCGCCCGGCTGATGGCCACGCGCTGGCGTTCCCCGCCAGACAGCTGGTGCGGGTAGCGTGCGAGCAGACCATCCAGGCCCATCAGCCGCAGGATGTCCCCGCGCAGCGCCGGATCGGCGCCGGCCCGGCGCTCCGCGTAGCGCAGGTTCGCCGCCGCCGTCAGGTGCGGGAACAGGCTGGCTTCCTGAAATACGTAGCCCAGGGCCCGCCGATGGGTGGGCAGGCGGCGGCGCCCGTCCTGCCAGACCTGGTCGCCGATGCGCAGTTCGCCCTCGGCCCTTTCCAGGCCGGCGATGCAGCGCAGCAGGCTGGTCTTGCCCGCGCCCGATGGGCCGTAGACGGCGATGATGCCGCGGCCCGGCAACTCGGCATCGATGTTCAGGGCATCCCGCGCGGCGCGCGGGTAGCGCAGGCGCAGGCGCAGGAGGATCGAAGACTCGGCTGTCACAGTCCCAGCCCCGGGCGGTGCCGGCGCAGACCGTAGACCGTCATCAACACGACAAAGGAAAAGCCAAGCAGCAGGGCGGCCAGGCTGTGCGCGTTGGCATAGTCCAGCGCCTCGACGTGATCGTAGAGCTGCACCGAGACCACCCGGGTGGCGCCGGGGATATTGCCGCCAATCATCAGCACCACCCCGAACTCGCCCAGGGTGTGGGCAAAGCCGAGGATGGCCGCGCTGAAGAAGCCCGGTCGGGCCAGCGGCAGGACGACGCTGAAAAAGCGATCCCAGGGACCGGCTCTGAGGGTGGCGGCCACTTCCAAGGGGCGGGGGCCTATGGCCTCGAAGGCGTTCTGGATCGGCTGCACCACGAAGGGCAGGGAGTACACCACCGACGCGACCACCAGGCCGCCAAAGCTGAAGGGCAGCAGGCCGAGGCCCAGCGATTCGGTGAGGCGGCCGACCGGACCGTTCGGGCCCATCAGCAACAGCAGGTAGAAGCCGAGCACCGTGGGTGGCAGGACCAGGGGCATGGCGACCAGCGTGGCCACCGGCCCCCGCAGCCAGGAACGGCTGTGCGCCAGCCACCACGCCAGCGGCGTGCCGATCAGCAACAGCAGCGCGGTCGATACGGCGGCCAGGCGCAGGCTCAGTGCGATGGCCACCCAGTCTTCCGGCGAGAGGCTCATGTCCCGGGCCAGGCATAGCCCTGGCTTTCAATGATGTGGCGGGCCTGTTCGCTGCGGACGAAGTCCAGCAGGGCGCGTGCCGCGGCATTGTCGCGACCGGCGCTCAGCAGCACCGCGTCCTGGCGTATCGGTGCATGCAGGGACGTCGGCACCGGCCAGGCCGAGCCCCGGGTATGCCGGCCGTCGCCCCAGACCTGTGCCCGCGCCAGCAAACCCAGGTCGGCGTTGCCGCTGTGCACGAACTGATAGGCCTGGGCGATGTTCTCGCCCAGGACCCAGCGCTCCCGGGTGCTGTGCACCAGGTTCAGGGATTCCAGCACCTCGAGCGCAGCCACGCCATAGGGCGCCAGACGGGGATTGGCCAGGGCCAGGCGCCGAAAGCGCCCCTGCGCCAGCACCTGGCCATCAGGGTCGACCAGGCCCGGCCGGGCCGACCACAGCACCAGCGCGCCCAGCGCATAGGTCCGGCGACTGTCCGCGATGGCAAGCCCGTCCGCGATGAGGGCTGCGGGCTTGGCCTGATCGGCGGAAAAGAAGGCATCGAAGGGCGCGCCATGACGGATCTGTGCGTAGATCTTGCCGGAGGAACCGCTGGCGAGTGTGATGCGGTGGCCGCTGCGCTGCTCGAAGGCCGTGGAAATGGCATCCAGCGTGGCGGCGAAGTTCGCCGCGACCGCGATCAGGGCAGCGTCCGCCTGGGCCGTTCCCTGCCACAGAAGCAGGACTGCGCAAAGCAGCACGGCGGGCGGGCGGGGGGTGCGGCCGGAACCCGGCGGCGGCATGCGAGCCTCCTGACAACAAGGGCTGGGTAATATAACGATCTCGAGGAGGCTCGTGCGACGACAGGCTCCGCCCGGCCCCCGGAGCAGGCGTACAATCTGGTGGCCGCCGTTTGGCGGCCTGTCCGAGGAATTCCGCCGAGCCGGCCTGTCCATGAGCGCCATAGATCCGCGTCCCCGCATCGTCAGAATCGCCGCGCAGCTGGCCCGTGCCGCGGCACCGATCCGGGTGCTGTCCTCCGTGGCCTGGCCCCAGTCGGTGCGCGAGTCCTTTCTCGCGGCCGGCGGGCGTGAGCTGCCCCGCTTGCCCGGTTACCCGGCTTTTGACCCGGCCCCGGCCCGGACCCTGTGTGCCCAGGTATTGGCGGAGCTGGAGCCTGAGAGCGGCCCGGTGGATGCGTGGCTGGCCAGCGTGGCCCGCGGGCTGGATGACAGCGCGAACATGCTGGCAGCGCGGGGCACGGCCGACTTTTACCGCTACGCCCGACGTCTCTACGGGGCGCCTGGTGACATCCTGCCGGATGAAAGCAGCACGCCGCTGGATCTTGCCCGGCGGGTGCACGCTTTGCTCGACGACATCAGCCACGTGGATCTGGGCGAGCCGGCGCCGGCCTGTCACCTGGCCCGCGCCGTCGCAGAGGACATGCGCAAGGCGGTGGGCGAGCGCTTCGGGGCGGATGCGCCCGAGGTGCAGGTGGTGGACGAGCTCTCGGCCAATGCGCTGGCCGGGCCGCGCCGTATCCGTCTGCGCCGGACAGCCTGTTTCACCGACAAGGATGTCAGCCAGTTGATCCACCACGAGGCCTACGTCCACGTGGCCACCTCGCTGAACGGCATGGCCCAGCCGGATCTGGGCCTGCTCGGCCTGACCAATCCGCGCGTGGCCAAGACCCAGGAAGGCCTGGCCGTGTTTGCCGAATTCATCAGCGGGTCGATGGACCTGGACCGCCTGAGCCGGCTGGCCGACCGGGTCGTCGCCATCCAGATGGCGATCGACGGCGCCGATTTTCTGGAGGTCTACCGCTATTTCCTGGACCGGGTCGGCGAGCCGGCCCAGGCCTTCGAAAACAGCCGTCGGGTGTTTCGCGGCGGCGTGCTGGAAGGCGGCGCCCCGTTCACCAAGGATGTGGTCTATCTCGATGGCCTGCTGCGGGTGCACAACTTCCTGCGCGCGATCGTCACCGGCGGCCGTGCCGACTGCCTGCGTCTGCTGTTCTGCGGCAAGCTCGACATCGAGGACATTCCGGCCCTGTGCGAACTGAACCGCCTGGGCCTGTGCCGTCCCGCCCGCTACCTGCCGCCCTGGGCCGAGGACCTGCGCTTCCTGCTCGGCTATCTGGGCTATTCCGCCTTCCTCAACACGGTCGATCTGGCCAAGGTCAAGGCCCATTACCGGCATATGCTGGCGGACGCGCCCCGCGTGGGCTGAATCGGGGCGACTCAGATGGCCGGACGATGGGGTGCCGCTGGCCCGCGTTCTGCCGCCGTGTCCAGGCTGGTCGCCCGGCTCAGTCGCTGAGGCTCAGCACCACCGGGGCGTGGTCGGAGGGCCGCTCCCAGCGACGCGGTTCCAGGTCCACCCGGCAGTCCAGCACCCGGGCGTCAAGGGCCGGGCTGACCAGCACGTGGTCGATGCGCAGGCCCAGGTTGCGGCGGAAGCCCGCCGCACGGTAATCCCACCAGGTGAAGCGCTGCTTGTTCGCGGCATCGCCGGCATCGCCGTGGTCGAAGCGTGGCCAGGGATCGACCAGTCCCTGCGCCAGCAGATCGTCCAGCGCGGCACGTTCCGCTTCGGAACACAGGATGCGCCCTTCCCAGTAGTCCGGGTCGTGGGTGTCCTGGGCCTGCGGCGCGATGTTGAAATCGCCCAGCAACACCAGCCGCTCGTGAGCGGCAAGTTCTTCGGTCAGACGCTGCTTCAGCTCGGCCAGCCAGGTCAGCTTGTAGGCGTACTTGTCCGAGCCCACCTCCTGGCCATTGACCACGTAGGCGCAGATCACCCGCACGTCCCCGGCACTGGCGCAGATCACCCGGGCCTGACCGTCCGACAGGCCGGTCCAGCCGGGCTGCAGCGGCAGGCGGCTGAGTATCGCCACCCCGTTGTATGTCTTCTGCCCATGGAACAGGCACTCGTAGCCCAGTTCGGCGAGAGCTTCCGCGGGGAACTTGTCATCGGTGAGCTTGGTTTCCTGCAGGGCCAGCACGTCGACCGGACTCTGTTCCAGCCACTGCTGCACCTGGGGCAGGCGCACCTTGAGGGAATTGACGTTCCAGGTGGCGATCTTCACGGCAGGCCTTCCTCAGGCGGCGGGCGGCAGCAGGCCGTCCTGGCGAAGCAGGGCGTCCACCGAGGGTTCGCGGCCACGGAAGCGCCGGAACAGTTCCATCGCGTCTTCACTGCCGCCCGGTTCCAGGAAACACTCCCGGAAGCGGCGGCCGGTCTCGGTGTCGAAGATGCCGGCTTCGCGGAAGGCCTCGAAAGCGTCCGCGGCCAGCACTTCGGCCCACTTGTAGCTGTAATAGCCGGCCGCGTAGCCGCCGGCGAAGATATGCGAGAAGCTGTTGGCGAAGCGGTTCCAGGCGGGCGGGATGAGCACGGCGACCTCCTCGCGCACCTGGCGCAGGGTGGTCTCGATGTCTGGCGCCTGCGGCGCCCGGTGCAGACGCAGGTCGAACAGGGCGAGTTCGACCTGACGCACCGCCGCAAGCCCGGCGTGGAAGACCCGTGATTCGCGAATCTGTCGCAGCCAGTCGGCTGGGATCGGCGCATCGGTTTCGTAGTGGCGGGCGAAGCGGTTCAGCGATTCTTCCTCCCAGCACCAGTTCTCCATGAACTGGCTGGGCAGTTCCACCGCGTCCCAGGGCACCCCGTTGATCCCGGAGACACCGAGATAGTCGACCTGGGTCAGCATGTGCTGCAGGCCATGGCCGAATTCGTGGAACAGGGTGACCGCATCGCTATGGGTCAGCAGGGCGGGGCGCCCGCCCGCCGGCGGGGCGAAATTGCAGGTCAGGGTGGCGATGGGTTTCTGCAGGCCCTGGCTGCCCAGCATCCGGCCGGAGGCATCGTTCATCCAGGCGCCACCGCGCTTCTGCTCGCGGGCATAGGGGTCAAGATAGAACCAGGCCATCAGCTCGCCTTCGCCGGACAGCACCTCGAAGGCCTCCACTCCCGGATGCCAGCAGGGCAGGTCGGCACGGCGGAAGCTCACCCCGAACAGGGTCCGGGCCGCCTCGAACATGCCGTCGAGCACGCGGGGCAGGGCGAAATAAG
>JBFKIN010000156.1:0-6357 GCA_041632255.1 Oceanococcus sp.
CCGCCGGTGTACTCGGGGATGGTTCCTTCCGCGTTGCCGGCCTTCTCGGCGCCGAAGCGCGTGAGATCGGCGCCCAGACGGGCTGCTTCCTCGGCCGACACCCTGGCCTGCGCCACGGGCACCGCGCTCAACGTGACTCCGGATACCAGCAGCGCCACGCCGCCGACACGCTTGATCATCTGCAACGTCATTCTCCCCTGAGTACTTTGCCAGGATGCCGTTCGGCAAGGCCTGATTTTTGTCCGACAAGAGTAGCTGCAAGCGGCCGAATTTCAAAGCTTAACGGGCATAGCGGGCCTTCACCGCCGCGGGCCGGAACTCCCGCGGATCGGGCGGCTCGCCGCTGCGATCCAGCATGCGATCATCATTGGTCAGCCGGTTGATGAAATAGCGCCCGTCCTTGAGGTCATAGGTCACCACCGGCAGCGCATTGGTGAACTGCTGATCATAGATCGGCAGCAGGTGGCCTTCCTGGAAACGCCACAACTCGCCCTGGCGGTCATAGTTCTCGACCAGGACCACGTTCCAGGAATCCTCGTCGATGTAGAAACGGCGGGCGCCAAAACTATGCCGCTTGCCGCCGCGCTCGTTGGCCTCGATCAGCCAGACCCGGTGCAACTCGTAGCGGGCCGAATCCGGCTGCAGGAAACGCGCCTGCAGCAGTTCGGCATTCGGCCGACGGGCATCATTCAGACGGTAGGCGTTGTAGGGCAGCAGAACTTCCCGTTTGCCCAGAATCTTCCAGTCGTAGCGATCGAAGGCGCCGTTGTACATGTCGACCATGTCGACGAAAGCCACCCCGCCCGAGCCGGGAAAGGGATTGTCGTAACCCACAGGCGGAATGCGGAACATCTTGCTGATGCCCTTGGGGATGACCCAGATCGAACGTTCGCGCTCCAGGGAATTGGCCGACTCGTGCACCAGCGCGGTGAAGGCCAGATCCCCCGCTCCGCTGGCGAAATAGGTCAGGTAATAGAGCAGGATGTTGTCGCGGGACAGATCCGACGGGTTTTCGGTGTTGGCATACAGATAGAGCACGCGCTCCACCTGCAGGAACTGCTCGCTGACCGTGCCATCGGCCAGAACCAGCGCCTGCCGGCTCTGCAGGACCGTGGCATTGCCGCGGAATCGCACCCGGTGATTCCACATGGCTTCCACCCCGCTGCGCGGGCTGGGAAAGGGAAAGCCAAGACGCGCGCCGGTGAGAGCATCGGAACCCAGCAGCTTGGCGCGCCCCCGATTGGCCTGGGTCGCATCGTAAATTGCCTGCGGATAGGAGACGCTGCGCCGGCTCGGATAGACGGCCATGCGGTAATTTGGGTACTTCGACAGCAAAGCGCGATGCCCAAGACTCAGGTCTTCCTTGTGCTCCTGCCAGTTCTGCGCCGTGACCTGGTAAAGCGGGCGATCATTAGGGTACGGATCCTTGAGACGGTTGCCAGCCTCAAAGCCGGCCGGCCAGTCGTCCTTCTGCAGGCCGCCGGTCCAGGCGGGGATGCGACCATCCAAGGTGCCGGCGCGCTCGGCGCCCACCGGCGTGAACCGCGGCCCGCTGCCGCCGGCAGGCTCCCCCGCCCCGGACAGGCTCACCCGGCCACCGGAGAATCGCCCGCTCAGCTCGCCTGCATCCTGGGGTCGCGCGGCAGCCATGCGGATGGCCTGTTCACGGGCCAGACCGCTGTCGAGGTAGCTCAGCCACTGTTTCGCCTCCTCTTCGTGCCGACCGGATTCCGCCGCGGCAGAGAAAGCCTGGCGCGCCCCATCGAAATCCTGCTGCTGGTACAGCGCAACGCCCAGCATGAGCCGGGCAGGCCCGGCCTGACGACCGGCCCCCGCGCGCAGGGCGGCGCGCAGGGATCGGATGGCGCCATCCCACTCCCCGCGGTCGAACTGCAGCTGGGCCAACTGCAGAGAAATCTCGGCCTTGCCGGTCGCCGCTGCCGCATCCTGCAGCACCGGGATGGCCAGCAGATACTCGCGCGCAGCCACCCAGGCAGCCGCCAGCACCTCCAGCGTCTGCGCATCTCTGGGCAGAAGGCCCGAATCCATCGCACCCTGGATCAGGGAAGCGGCCTCGAAAGGGATCTCGTTGGCGAAGAACAGCTGGGCGAAGCGCATGCGATCGTCCCCGGACTCCAGCAGACCAAGGCGATAGGCCAGATCCATGGCGGCGAGTGCGCCCAGGGCATCCTTGCGCGCCACCTGGTAGGCCGTCAGCTGGCGCCAGTAGGCCAGTTCGCCGGGCGCCAGGCGCAGCGCATCCTCGATGTGCCGCACGGCCTGTTCCCAGCGCTTGAGCCCCGCCGCTGCCGCAGCCGCCAGCGCGTGCCAGTCATGCGGAGGCGAGCGGGTTTCCTTGAGGGCCCGCTCGATCAACGGCAGTGCTTCGGCATAGCGCTTTTCCTGAGCGTAGGCGCCGCCCAGCACCAGCAGCAGTGCCGGGTCAGGTTCTTTCTCATCCGCAAGCAGCGGCGCCAGCTCGCGGATCACCGCCGGATAGTCCTCCTTTTCCGCCAGCACCACGGCCAGCTGCTTCTGCATCTCACGCGCCGCATAGGAAGACAGCGCGCGGGTATCCAGGGCCCGCTTGAGAAAGGCCGCAGCGGCATCAGGCTTGCCCTCGCTCATGGCCCGGGCCGCCAGTTCGCGCAGGATCATGGCCTGGGCGTAGGGGTTCCCTTCGGCCTGCTTGAGGGCTTCCTCGGGTTTGAATTCCTCGACCTGTCGCGCCTCGGAGCGCGGCACGACGCGTGACTCGCTCTCGTATTGCTGGGCCCCCACTGGCGGGCTCAGGGCGATCAGCAGCAGCACCGCAGCCTTCGCCATGCCCCGGGTCACCGACCGCTGGCTCCCAATCAGCCGGTTCCACCCGCCCCTCTCCGCCGTCTCACGCCGTTTCCGCGTGAAGCCGCCTGTCGCGGCACCGGACAATATGATCGCTTTCACGCTCAGTCCCAGTTGTACTGGAAGTCCGACAGCTTGAACTCGAACTTCTGCTTCACTTCCTGGGTCTGCTCCGAGGCCGGATAGATCCAGTGCTCGATGCTGTCGATCATGGCCTGCTCGAATACGCCGCGCGGCTGCGCGTCGATGATCCGGATGTTGCTGACCCGGCCGTTGGGATTGACGAAAAAGACCACCTCGACCCAGCCCTCGATACCCTGCTCGAAGGCATAGGCCGGGATCTGGGGCCGTGCGGTGGACAGCGGGACCAGACGCTTGCCCTTGAAGCCCTTGCCCTGGCCGTAACCGCTGCCGCCCCCGGCCCCGCCGGTGAAGCCGCCGAAACTTGCCGCGCTGAGCGAGCCACCGGGTTTGACCTTGGGCACGCTGAATGCAGCGGTCTGGGTGGGCGCAGCCGGCAGGGGCATGCTGGCATTCATGCTCAGATTGACGCTGGGCACCGATGGCGGCTCCGGCGGCGCCTGACTGAGCTGCGCCTGCGCTGCGGCCTGGGAATCCTCCGGCTCCGGCGGCTTGACGACGATCGGCGGCTCTTCCTGCCGGCGCATTGCGATATCACCTTCCGGTGGGGTCACCAGCCACTGCATCAGCCAGAACAGGCCGCCGGCTATCACCAACGCGATCAGGAATGACGGCAGCAATCGCATCATCACTGCTGCGTGGCCGCGACCGAGATCGTGTCCACACCACCCAGACGCAACTGGTCCATCACCTTGACCACCAGCCCGTGTTTCGCATCGGTATCGGCCTGCACCACGGCGCCGGCTTCCGGATTGTCCAGACGCAGGCGCTCGACCTGGGTGCGCAGGGCGCGCAGGTCCACCTGCTGCCGATCGATCCAGATCTCGCCGTCGGCCGTGATGGCCACGTAGATGCTGCTCGCCTCCTGACGCTGTGCGGTCGTGGCGTCCGGCCGCTTCACGTCCACCCCGGCCTCCTTGATGAAAGAGGTCGTGACGATGAAGAAGATCAGCATGATGAAGACGATGTCGAGCATCGGCGTCATGTCGATTTCCGTCTCGGTCGCCTGGCCGGTGTGTCTCTTGACTCTCATTGCGCGCCTGCCGATCCGAATTTCATGCTGTCCGCCAGTTGCTGGGTCAGACGACGGGAGAAACTGCGACAGCGGGTGACATAGAACAAGCCTGGCAGAGCCAGCACCATGCCCGCCATTGTCGGAATGGTCGCACGCGAAACACCGGCCGCCATGGCCTTGGCATCGGAGCTGCCGTGCAGGGCCATCACGTCGAAGACCGAAATCATGCCGGTCACCGTTCCCAGCAAACCCAGCAGCGGACAGATCGCGACCAGGGTGCCGATCACCGGCAGGCCGGATTCCAGCGCGATACGGGCCTCGGAAATCATCGCCTCGCGGATGCGGTGCGCGCGGAGTGAGGAGCGGTCGCTGCGCGCGCGCCACTGCTCGCGCCAGCGCGCCGCCTCACGACGGAAACCGAAGTAATAAAACCACAGCCGTTCCACAACCATGGTCCACAGCAGCACCGCGACCAGCAGCAGCGCGTAGAGCATCGGTCCGCCGCGGCTGAAGAAATCCAGCATGGGCAGAATCCACTCAGGCATGCTGCGCGCTCTCCCCGGCCTCACGCTGCTCCTGGCCGCGCGCGATCATGCCGGCCGACTGCTCGTCCAGCAGCTGTATCAGCACCCGCGAGCGGGAGGCCACGAGGCTATGCATGAACAGCAGCGGGATGGCGACAACCAGGCCCAGCACCGTGGTCACCAGAGCCTGGGAAATGCCCCCGGCCATCAGCTTGGGGTCGCCGGTGCCGAACAGGGTGATGGCCTGGAAGGTCTCGATCATGCCGGTGACGGTGCCGAGCAGGCCGAGCAGCGGCGCCACGGCGGCCAGCAGCTTGATGCCGCCCTGCAGGCGCTCCAGCCTGGGCGTCTCCTTCAGGATAGCCTCGTCGATGGCCAGCTCCAGGGTTTCCATGTCCTGCTGGGCGCCGGATTCCCGGGCGGCGAGCAGAATGCGTCCCAGCGCGTTGTCGTCCCGGGGGGACTGCAGGGACTCCCTCTGCGTCCGCATGCGCCGGCCCTGGATGGACAGAAATCCGAGCTGGAACAGGGCCAGGACCACGCCGATGGCGCCCAGCACCAGGATGATGGCGCCCACAATGCCCCCCTGCTCGATCCGCTCCCGCAGATCCGGTCGCACCACCAGCAGGCCGAACAGACTGCCCCGGGTGGGGTCGATCAGCACGCTGCCGTCGTCCCCCATGAACAAGCGCTCCAGCGCCGTGCCAGGCTGCCGCGGCAGCACCTCCAGGCGCCGGCTGGCCGGACGGTAACGCAGGTAACTGTCGTCCGCGGTCGCGGAAAACACGCCGTAGCGGGTGATCTCGGCGCTGACAGGCTCACCGGCTGCATCGATGTATTGCCCGCGATAACGCGCGATACGACCGTTTTCGGTCATTTCACGCTGCAGTTCATACCACAGCGACTCGATATCCTCCGGTGCCGGTATGCCGTCGACCCGGGCCAGGTCGGCCAGCATCGCCAGCCGGTCAGGCAGCTGGCTGGTGACCAGGGATTCGCTGAGCAGACTCTGGGCATCGCCGCTGGCCTGCCGGAATACGGTGCCCAGCTGCTCCAGGTCGCCACTGCGCTGTTTCAGCTCGTCCTTGAGCTTGGCAATCTCGGCTTCATTCTTTTCGAATCGGCCGCGCAGACTCGCGGCCTGCCGATCGAGCCGATCAGCCTCGCTCCGGGCCTCGCGATAGAGGGACTCCTGCTCCTTCTTGTAGCGCAGAAATCGTGCTTCCCGCTCGGCGTTGACCGCCCGGCCTTCCGCCTGACCGCGCTTCACGCTTTCCAGCAGCTCGTCCAGGGTGTCGGCGGAAGCCACGCCCGCCGTCAGGCCCAGCAGCAGAATCAGAAGGGCCCTCATGATGCGCCCTCCGCGACTGGCAGCGGGAGCAGTTCCGGCGCCGCCTGCTCGCTGGCCACCTGCAGGCCCTTGCGAATCGCCCGCACATGCTGCGCGGGCACCGCCTGCCAGCGCTGGCTGCCGCGCTGCCACTGCCAGGCCGCCTTGCCGTCCAGGCTGATGTAATACCAGGCCATGCGTCCTATGCGCAGGTAGTCCACGATTTGCGGGCTGCCCTCCAGGGCCCCGCGCCAGGCCTCCAGGCTGCGACCGTAATCGGCTTCCACCTGGTAGGCTTCGAAGACCCGGCGATACTGCTCTGACACCGGGGTTTCCGGATCGGCAAGCATGCGTCGCAGGCGTTCGATCCGGCCGCGCCGCTCATCCAGCAGGAAGGGCAGATCGAGCGCGACGAATTTCTCCAGCCCATCGACCATGCGCACCAGCATCGGCACCAGTTCCTGGCGCGTGCGATCCAGCCTTTCCAGCTGCTGCTTCAGCTC
>JBFKIN010000157.1:0-6308 GCA_041632255.1 Oceanococcus sp.
CTGCGCCGCGCGAAACAGTACGGCCTTCACCGCTGCCGGGCAGGCATCGGCATCAACCCAGATTTTCATGACGTCTCCCTTACGTCGGCGGACAGAGAGGTGGGGGATTGGCGTTCACCATAACCCAGCGGCGCGCGACCGGGCGCTGGATCGTCGCGCCCCTCCCGGCACAGGGGATTGATATGCCGTCCAGATACTTGAATACTGCGCCTCGCACGATCAGCGCGACCCCGTGTTGTCGGCGTGCCGTGTCGGTCTCGTTGCCTGCGGATGCGCCGGCATCGCCAGGCCCGGACGGCCAGTTCGGCTGCCCGGTTAGGCGCCTGCTTCGCCCCGCGCGAGTCTGGCGTTTTCCGCTGCGAGCCCCCGGGGAAAGGGCTGGTCCCGGACCGGTCGACCATGCCCGGGCCGGGCGGTGGGCTGGTGCGGGATGGCCTGCTGGCAAGCGCCGCAGCGCCAGCGACGGGCGGTGCCTGGCACTGCGCCAGACACGGACAGGGCGGGAGGCGGCCAAATGGCGTCAGCATCTGCCAGGCGTGGTCGACGCCCGGCTTGTGGTCAACGTCGACGGCCCAACTGACGATGGCTGCCTGCCTTCCGGGCGCGGTGATCGAGCGCTTCCCCATTTCCCAAGAGTGCACCGAGCCATGAGCCAATCCGTCCTGAACCTGTACCAGCGCTTCAGCCGCCTGCCCGGCGGTCGCGCCCTGTTTTCGCGCGCACTGTGCCTGAAGGCGCCGTTCTTCTCTTCCATCTCGCCACTGATGAGCGAATTGCGCCCCGGCTTTGCCGAGGTGCGCATCCGCAATCGGCGCAAGGTGCACAACCACATCGGCACCGTGCATGCCATCGCCATGTGCAACATGGCGGAACTGGCCGGGGGCACCATGACCGATGTGACCATTCCGCGCTCGATGCGCTGGATTCCCAAGGGCATGACCGTGGAATACCTGAAGATCGCCGATACCCCCGGACTGCGCGCCCAGGCACGTCCCACGGTCGAGGTCAGGGAAGGCGAGAAGCAGGATTATCCGGTGCAGGTGGATGTGCTGAATGATCGCGACGAGACCGTGTTTCGCGCGACCATCAACATGTATCTGTCGCCCCGCTGATCGGGTTGGAGATGGCCTGAGTCATTCTGGCGGGCCCCGTGATCGCCGGTCATCCTCCTCGCGCCGCAGGGAGGGTGACATCCCTTCTTCAGCAGGAGAGCGTCAGCAGAGAGTGTGACGGTGCCATCTGATGGCCAGCTCAACGCGGCGGCCCGTCCTGATCAATGAGCCCCTGCCGGGCGGCGACGGAATGCGCTAATGTGCGCCCATCCACGCTGCGGAGCCGACTCCTCTGATCTGGATCCTGAGCCTCGCCGCCTTTGTGGGGGCCGCACTCTCCGGTGTCGCCGGTATCGGTGGTGGCACCCTGCTGATCGCGGTGATGTTCGCGGTGGGCCTCAGTCCGGTCGTGGCGGTGCCGCTGCACGCGGCGGTGCAGATGGTGTCGAATGCGAGCCGCGCCATGGCCTACCGGCGGGACATCGACTGGCGCAGCGCCGGATGGTTCCTGCTGGCCTGCGCGCCGCTGCCTTTCCTGACGGCGCCGCTGATCGCCCGCGCCGATGCCAACGTGATCCGGCTGGTTCTGGCCGGCGCGATTGTCCTCTCCCTGATGCCGCAGGCCACTGCCCTGCTGGACCAGCACTGGTCCCTGCGGCGCAAGATGCTGGTGGCCGGCGCCCTGAACGGCGCGATCGGCATGATCATCGGCGCCACCGGGCTGGTGATCGGTCCCTTTTTCATCGACCGCCAGTGGAGCAAGGAAACCACCGTTGGCACGCTGGCGCTGTGTCAGAGCCTCGGGCATCTGCTCAAGGTGCTGGCTTTCGGCGCTTTCGGCTACGGCCTGCTGCAGCACTGGGAACTGGCCTGGCCGCTGATGCTGGCGGTGGCCGCCGGCACGGCGATCGGACGGGCGCTGATGTATTACGTCTCACGCCGGCAATTCCTGCTCCTGTTTCGGGTGGTCCTGGTGCTGCTCGCCCTGCGTCTGGCCGCCAGCGGCATCCTCGGATTGATGGCCTAGAAGCCTGCGCAAAAACAGGTCGTGCGCATGTCAGACTTTTCCTACATGCCCTGGACTGTCGCAAAAATGTGACACATCAAGGCTTTGCGCTTATGCACATGACGGGCGTCGTTCAAGCATGGGGCCGATACAGTTGTCAAGACGGCTGTCCGTCTCGACAGTGCAGTGCCAAGTCATTGATTAAAAACAACATATCGGGCCTGGGCAGAAACTGATCAGGAGTCGAAAAAGCGAATGCCGGCAAGCACTTAGAACAGTTCCCCGGCAACCGTACACAAGTTTATCCACAGCGTCTGTGGACGATGAATCGGGTCTCATGTTTCAGGGGCGCGACAATGGTCACATTTTCTTCATGTCGGTCGTGATGGGCTACGCGATTGGCCGGAATCGGTATCCGCTAAGCTAGCGCGCTTTTCCCGAAGAAGGCCTGGACATGCCGCGACTCCATCTGCCCGATGTGGAACTGGAATACGTCTATACGCCGCCACCGCAGCCGGGCGGTGACACGGCATTGCTGATCCACGGTCTGGGCTGCCAGCTCATCCAGTGGCCGGAACGGATCATTGAGGCCCTGAGAGCGGCAGGCCTCGGCGTCCTGCGATTCGACAACCGCGATGTCGGGCTGTCGCAACTGCTCAGCCCCCCGAAACCCCGCGTGGCACGACCGATGGATCTGTTGCGCTGGCGCCTGGGTCGCCGTCTGCCCGCGCCTTATACGCTCGTCGACATGGGCCAGGATGCGCTGGCGCTGATGGATCACCTGGACCTGGAACAGGTCCACCTGGTCGGGGTTTCCATGGGCGGCATGATCGCGCAGGAACTGGCGATTCGGCATCCGCAGCGACTGCGCAGCCTCACCATCGTGATGTCCACCTCCGGCGCGCGGAAGGTGGGACAGCCGCGACCCGCCGTGATGCGCGCCCTGATGTCGCCGCCGCCCTCGCGCGAGCCCGACGATGTGGCGGCCCACATCGCCGCACAGTGGCGCCTGCTGCAGGGTCCGGCCTATACCCGCAGTGACGAGGAGATCCTGGACGAGGTCAGGGCCTGCATGGCGCGCGGCATGAGCGGCGCCGGTTTCCTGCGTCAGGTGCAGGCGATCATGAACGCGCCCAACCGCGAAGCCCGCCTGCGCCGGGTGAAGACGCCGACCCTGGTCCTGCACGGCAGTGCCGATCCACTGGTGCACTGCTCGGGTGGCAAGGCCGTCGCGCGCAGCATTCCCAATGCCCGGCTGGAACTGATCGAGGGCTGGGGGCACGACTGGCCACCGGCGATTCAGCCCCGTCTGAGCAGCCTGATGCTGGCGCACATGCAGTCGGTGGCCGCCGCCGTCTAGGCGGCGGGCTTGTCAAAGCCGGCGGTGCCTTGCAAGCTCGCAGGGCGACGCCCGGGGAGACAAGTATGAAAACGCTGATCAAGCTGCTCGCGCTGTTCCTGGTGGTCCTGCCGCTCGGCATCTGGATCCTGATCAAGCTGGATGTGCAGGGCAGCCGGGAAACGGCTGGGACGATCCAGGGAGGCGCCCTGCCGGCCAGCTGGCAAAGTGCACGCCAGCAAGATCAGACCGCTGCGGCGGCTGCGGTGCAGGCACCGGCGGGCAAACAGATCCTGTTCGGTGATCTGCATGTGCACAGCACCTTCTCGATGGATGCCTTTCTGTGGGCGCTGCCGACCATGAACGGCGAAGGTCTGCACCCGCCGGCCGATGCCTGTGACTACGCCCGCTACTGCTCCAGCCTGGACTTCTGGAGCCTGACCGACCACGCCGAGTCGCTGACCCCGCGCCACTGGTCGATGATCAAGGACACGGTCCGGCAGTGCAATGCGCTGACCGACCCGGACAATCCGGACCTGGTCACCTATCTCGGCTGGGAGTGGACCCAGATTGGCCAGACCCCCGAGACCCACTACGGCCACCGCAATGTCGTCCTGCTGGAGCAGGCCGAGGATGAAGTGCCCGCTCGTCCGATCACCTCGGGCGGGCTGCCGCTCAAGCACATGCGCCGTCGCGTGCTGAACCCGGTGGAGGAGGCGCTGGCGCCCTACATCACCAATTTCGAGGCGCGGGCTCTGATGAAGAGCCAGTTCCTCAAGCAGAGCGAACTGCGGGATGTGCCCTACTGTGATGACAGCCAGCCGGTGCACGATCTGCCGGTCGATTGCGTCGAGTCGGCTGAAACCCCCGCCGCGCTGTGGGACAAGCTGGACCAGTGGGGGGTCAATGCCCTGGCCATCCCGCATGGCACCAGCTGGGGCTTCTACACGCCGCCAGGGGTCAAGTGGGACAAGCAGCTCTCCGGGCGGCAGCACGATCCGAAATATCAGCCGCTGATCGAGGTGTTTTCCGGCCACGGCAATTCCGAGGAGTATCGCGACTGGCGCGCGGTCGAGTACACGGCCGATGGCGCCCAGATCTGCCCCGAGCCCAGCGATGGGTATCTGCCCTGCTGCCACCGGGCCGGCGAACTGATCCGCGAGCGTTGCGAGGATCCGGACTCGGCGGAGTGCCAGGCCCGGGTGGACAAGGCCGAGGCCGACTATCTCGATGCCACCGTCGCCGGCCATCTGGTGGTGCCCGGAGCGCAGCCCGAGGACTGGCTCAACTGCGGCCAGTGCCCCGACTGCTATCTGCCGGCGCTCAACTACCGTCCGGGCAATTCGGTGCAGTACATCCAGGCCCTGTCCAATTTCGAAGAACCCGATGCGGATGGCGATCCACTGCGTTTTCGTTTCGGTTTCATCGCATCGAGCGACAACCACGCTTCTCAGCCGGGCACCGGCTACAAGGAGGTCGGCCGGCACAAGAACACCGAGACTTTCGGGGCCACCGACGAGAACACGCGCAAGAATTACCTGGACAAGGCCAAGCGTCCGGGGCAGGGCAAGACCTCCATTCCCTTCGATCGCGCCAGCACCCACATGAATCTTTTCCAGTACGCGGAAAGCGAGCGCCTGGGCTCGTTCTTCTACACCGGTGGGCTGGTGGCGGTTCACAGTGCCGGGCGGACCCGTGAGCAGATCTGGGACGCGATGCAGCGCAAGGAGGTCTACGGCACCTCGGGCGAGCGCATGCTCCTGTGGTTTGATCTGCTCAACGGACCCGATGGCGAGCTGCCCATGGGCAGCGAGGTCCGCCTGAGTGAGAGCCCGCGGTTCCGGGTCCGCGCCGTCGGCGCCTTCGAGCAGCTGCCGGGCTGCCCGGAACACAGCGTCGCCGCGATGGGCGAGGCGCGTCTGGACAGGATGTGCGGTGGCGAGTGCTACAACCCCTCGGACACGCGGCGTGCCATCGAGCGCATCGAGGTGGTGCGGATACGGCCCCAGGCGACACCGGGCGAGCCCATCGGCGAGCTGATCGATGATCCCTGGCGCAGTTTCGCCTGCGCCGGGGACGAGCGGGGCTGTACCGTCGAGTTCGAGGACCCGGACTTCGCCGCAGGCGGTCGCGAGGTGATCTATTACGTGCGCGCCCTGCAGGCGCCGACGCCGACCATCAACGGTGGGCAGCTGCGTTGCGACACCGGCCCGGCGGTGGAGGAGTGTGACGGCGTCGACATCTGCTACGGCGACGCCCGGACCCCGCAGGCTGATGACTGCCTCGCCGATCAGGCCGAGCGCGCCTGGTCCTCCCCCATCTTCGTCAGACCCGGCGGCGCATGAGCGACGCGCCGGCCCTTGCTGCCGTACTGCAGCCCGCGGTCGAGGCTGCCGAGGCGGAACTGAGCCAGCCGCTCGGCCGCCTGACGCCGGAGCGGCGGGCTCAGGCCAGGCGCGTGTTCGCAGCCAGTCCCTTCGTGCGCAACTGGTGCCTGCGCCATCCGGAGCGGATCGAAGCCATGCTGCAGGGCGACCTGCCGCCACTGGACCGGGGCGATCAGCGTGAGGCCTTCGAAGCGGCCCTGCGCCGCTATCGCAATCAGGCCATGGTGCGCATCGCCTGGCAGGAACTCGCCGGGCTGGTGAGCCCGGAGCAGACCGTGACGGAGCTGAGCGCGCTGGCCGAGCTGTGTACCCAGCGGGCAGTGGATTTTCATCGCGGCCGGATGCTCGAGAAACATGGCGTCGCCCGCCTGCGCGATGGCGGTCCGGCCGGTTTCACCGTCATTGCCCTGGGCAAGCTGGGTGGTCGCGAGCTCAATTTCTCCTCCGACGTCGATGTCATCTTCGCCTACGAAGGCGCCGGGGAGTCGGACGGCGCCAGGCCGCTGTCCAACGAGCAGTATTTC
>JBFKIN010000158.1:0-6300 GCA_041632255.1 Oceanococcus sp.
CTTCATGTCGCGGATGCCGGTGACGCCATGGGCGATGAACAGCGGGTAGAGAATGCGGCGCGTGTAGGGGTCCGAAGAGCTGTGCACATGCATGTCCCACAGGCCCGGGATCAGGAAGCGGTCCCGCCCGTCGATCAGCCGGGCACCGGGCGGCGCCCGGGTGGTGCGGGCCGGACCGATACGGCGGATGAGGCCGTCCTCCACGATGACGGTCAGCTCGGGCAGGGCGATGCCATCGGCGCTGTCGATCACGCTGACGCCGGTGATGGCCAGGGTCTGCACCGGTGGCGGCGTCGGCCCGGAGGAACGGTCCGCCGGGGCGGCCTGCACGGACGCGACGATGGCGCCTGCGAGCACGCCGAGGCCACGCCAGCCGGCGCGCCGCGATCGCCGTGCGGTGCACGGTGCCGCCGCCGGCCGGGTCAGCTGGCGCGCCAGGCCGGCAGCGGCGGGTCGGCTGGCTGCGGACTGGCTCATTGGCGCCAGAACCGCTGCATTTCCAGGTAGGTGAAGGAGGCCGACCAGGTGATCAGCAGCAGGCCGATCAGCGCCTCGACACCCATCAGGAACTGGGCCGGCCCGACCGGGGTGAGGTCGCCGTAGCCCAGGGTGGTGTAGGTGGTGGCCGACAGATAGACGGCATCCAGCAAGGCGGGGTCGGGCAGGCCGCAGAGGGCGCCCATGCCGGCCACTGGCAGGATCAGGTACAGGGCCAGGGCGAAGATCCAGATCTCCACCACGTGCACGGCGAAGATGCACAGCATCATCACGTAGATGCGGAAATGGGCGCGCAGCCGCCAGCGCGGCATGCGCGTGTTCAGCTGGTTCAGCGCTTCGTAGTGCACAGCCGTTGCCGCCGCTACGCAGGCCAGCGTGATCAGCACCGCCAGCCAGTGCTGCGGCGAAGTCGCGGCCTCGACGAGGCTCGGCGTGGTCACTCCCGAGGTGCAGAGCGGATTCATGACGGGGCAGTCTAGCCTGCCCGGAGGCGGCATGCCGGCTGCGACGATGGCGCTGCGTCCATGTCTTTCTTCCCGTCAGGCTCAAGTGATCCCTCGGCGGGTCGATGACCCCGCCAGGCCCATTGCAAGTCCAGGTGCTCTCCCATGAATCCGTCCATTTCTCCCGCCGCACAGTCACCTGCGGCCAGCAAGCCGGCGCTGCCGCAGCAGGCCATCGACGGCAAGTTGCAGTCCTCCGCCGGCAACGCGTCGAGCCGCGCGCAGGAGCGGGCCAGCGCCAACTCCGCCGTCGCCATGGTGGCCCAGCAACAGGCGGACATTCAGGTCGCGGAGCAGCCGCTGAGCCTGCTGGCGCGGACGCTGACGCAGGGCCTCAACGAGTCGCTGGAGGCGTCGCTGGGGCCGCAGCCCGTCACTCTGGCATTTGCCGAGGAACCCGGTCCCGAGGAACTGGCGTCGCAGTTTTCGGAGGTGATCGGCGGCCTGTTCGAACAATTTGGCGCCAGCCAGACGGCGCAGGATTCGGCGACGCCGATGGCCGATTTCCTGGCGCTGCTGCGCAGCGGCCTGGAGCAGGGCTTTGCGGAGGCGCGCGGGACGCTGGACGGCCTGCAGGCGCTGAGTGAGCAGAGCGCGCAGAGCCTGGATGACGCCGAGGCGCTGATCGCGGAGGCGCTGGCGGCCTTCGAGGCGTCTTTCAGCGCTGAGGCCGCAGCCGGCGATACGCAGGATCCGACTGCGAGCTGACACCACGCCGGCGCAGCCCGTCATGGCCCGGCCGGCGGGATGACCCGCCGGCTTCCGGGGCTGGCGGCTGCGCACCCGCTGCCCTGATGCCGCCGCGCGGCCTCACGATACGGACCGGCGCGGCCGGCAACACTCCCCCGCAGTCACCGCCCCGGGTGCGCACCTTGGCCCGTTGCGTCGCTGACTTGCCTTGATTCAACATTTGTGCAAAAGTGCGCAAATATTGATTCCGGAGGGATGGGGCATGGACAGAGCACGGGACACGGGGCGCTACGGGGCATTTGCGGGGCTGATGCTGATGCTGTCAGCCTGTGGCTCGCAGGAGGCCGACAGTGGGGGTGCCTTCCGCAGCACGGTGGTCACCGACGCCCTCGACACACAGCGGGTCAGCCTGGAGCCGCTCTCCGGCGAGTTGCGCGCAGTGCGTCTGCGGCTTGACGAGGACTTCTGGGGCGACGACCTGGAGGTGCATCTGGCGCTGGGGGTGGAGGCCAGTGGCACCGCCCAGCCTTACATGGCCGTCGGGACCTATGTCGCTTACGCCGATCTGCCCGGCATCCCCATCATCCTGTTTGCTGGCTTTCCCGATGGCGAGTCGGACGCCTTCGTGCTGAAACTGACGCGAGACGAGGCGGAGCTGCCTGAGGGCCTGCGCCTGGAGCTTGCTCTGGTCTTCGGCAGCAACGAGGGCGATGCCCGCCTGCACCTGGGCAAGCTCGCGCCCGACGACACGCGGCGTGGCCTGGAGTTGCTGCAGGTGCTGGCCGCCCGGCCGGAACAGGCTCATGCCGAGGCGGCCGGGGTCGGGGGCTTTGTCGGCAGCTACAACCGCTTCATCGACGAGGCCGGCGAGTTGCGCGAATTTGTCAGCGGCCGCATGCAGGTGGAACGGGGCGGGCCGGTGCCGAGTATCGAAGGTCTGTCGGTTCTGGAGACGCTGTCCCTGTCGGGACAGTCATCTTTCAGCGCCGGCGGCTGGTGGGGCCTCAGTTTCTTCTCGCAGCCCGAGACCGGCCTGCAGGACTGGTCGCTGGAAGCGGATCTGCCGCCCTACCGCATCGAGGAGTCGGGCCTGTGGGCCAATGCCGGCCCGCTGCAGCCGCCCTTCGAGATCAATCTGCTCGGCATGAAGCCGGCCGGTTTCTTCGCCCAGGGGCCGAGTGAAGCCGGCGCGGCCAGCCTGCTGATCACGCGCACCCTGAGTGGCCGCGATGGACCCACCAGCGAAGCGGTGCCGGCCGGGATGTTCGCCTCCTGGGGCTGGGTGAGTACCGATTTCGAGGCCCTGTACGGCTGGAACATGCTCGCTATAGTGCCGGAGTCCGATGAATGAGGCGTGGCCTTTGATGAACCCGCAACTGGTGCAACAGGCCCGGCGCGCGCTGCGTCGTCTGGCCTATCCCCTGGCCCGCATCCTGCTGCGCTACGGCGTCAGCTTCGAGGAGTTCCAGAGCATCGCACGGCGTGCCTATGTGGATGTGGCGGCCCGCGAATTCAGCCTGACCCCACGGCCGTCCAGCAAGTCGCGCATTGCCCTGCTGACCGGTCTGAACCGGCGCGAGGTTGCCCGGGTGCTGGAGCAGGCCGATGAAGCCGAGGCGCCGGCCACCCATTTCAATCGCAGCGCGCGCATCGTCGCCACCTGGCTGCGGGATGCCCGTTTTCATGACGCCAGCGGCAAGCCCGCGATGCTGCCGCTGGAAGGCGAGGGCAGCAGCTTCGAGGCGCTGGTCCAGGCACATGGCACGGAGATTCCCGTCATGACGGTGCTGCGTGAGCTGAAGAATTCCGGCGCCGTACGTCAGACCGAGGATGGTCGCGTCTGCCTGCTGACCGCGGGTTACATCCCCAGCGCCAGCGAGATCGACAAGCTGGAGTTGCTGGGCTCCGATGTGGCTGCGCTGCTGGCCACCATCAATCGCAACCTGGTCGATCCGGATCAGGCCCTGTTCCAGCGCAAGGTGAGTTTTCCCCACCTGTCGCCGCGCGGGGTGGACCTGCTCCAGCAGAGGGTGCGGGAGCGCGGCATGCAGCTTCTGATCGAGCTGGATGAGGAACTGGCCGCGCATGATCAGGCCGATGGCGAGTCCGGCCATTTCGCCGGGCTGGGCATGTATGTATTCGTGCAGGACCCCGAGCAGGGGCAATGAGGACCAAAACCATGACAACACGGACCAAACGGCGGGCACTTCTCGTCATCGCCCTGCTGGGGCTGCTCGGCGCCTGCAGCGGCAACCGCGGCGACATCACCGGAACGGGGGATGACCCGGGCGCCAGCGACGAGGGTGAGGTGCAGGGCTATGGCAGCATCATCGTCAACGGCACCCGCTATCGCAGTGACGCCAGTACCGAGATTGCGATCGACGGTCAGCCGGCCCAGGAAGCCGATCTGGCTCTGGGCATGCAGGTGGAGGTCGAGGTGGCCGCGCGGCAACTGGGTCAAGATGGCGCGCTGGCCCGGCGCATCACGGCGCGGGGCGCGCTGGAAGGCAATATCGAATCCCTGAACTCCGAGCTGGGCCTGCTGGTCGTGCTCGGCATACCGGTGCAGGCCGACCTGCTCACCCGGATCTATGATGTCTCGGGCCGGGTACGGGCGCTGTCCGATCTTGCGGTCGGGATGACGGTGCGCATCGGGGGCTGGCGGCAGGGTGCTGAGGGTTTCGTCGCCAGCATCATTCATCAGCGAGAGCCGCGAGACGAGGACTTTGTCCTGCGGGGTCGGGTCGCCGGCCATGATCCGGGTCAAATGCAGTTCTTCCTCCACGGCCTCAGGGTCGACTATGCCTCGGCGGGCGTGGTGGAGCTTCCCTCCGGCCAGCTGGACAACGGTGATCTGGTGCGGGTGCGCGGCGAGATGGACGGACAGGAGCGCCTGTTCATCGCCCGCGAACTGACCGAACTGCGCGACGCTGGCCAGCGCCCGCAGGACGCCCGACTCCGTGGCCAGATCAGCCTGCTGGATGGCAACTGCCCGCAGCGGCAGTTCCTGCTCCAGGACAGGATGATCCGCACCCACGCGGGCACCCGCTATCTGTCCGGAGATTGCGCGGACCTGGCGGACGGGCGCCGGGTGCTGGTGCGCGGCGCTTACACCGTGGACGGCAGCATCCGTGCCGATGAACTGCTGCTTGCGCCGCGCCTGGATGCCCTGGTGCTCGCCCCGCTGGAGGGCAAGAGCCCACTGCCGGACGCCGACGGTTGCCAGCTCACCGTGTTCAACGATCTGCGGATCACGGTGGATCAACGTGCGCGGCATGGCCGCACGCGGGATGGCGCCCGCCGGTTTGTCTGCCGCGATGCGGCGGTCGGTGAGCACGTCGTGGTTCTGGGCGCCTTCAGCAGCGGCGCCGCCGGAGACCGAATCCATGCGGCGCTGGCGGGTACCCCCGAAGAGTTCGGCGACGACGTGCCGCCCCCGATCGAGGAGCTGTCAGTGGTGGGCGGTGAGGTGCAGTCCCTGAGCCGGGCCGGGCGGCGCATCGATCTGCTCGGGCGCCGTGTTCAGTTCTCGGACAGCACCGAATTCCCCGACTCCAGCGAACAGGCTTTCTTCGACCAGACCGTCACCGGCGATCCGGTGTCGGTGGTGGCTCGCTGGAACGGCGCCCTGCTGGAGGCGCTTTCGGTGCGGCGCGGCCTGCGCCGAAACCCGGGCAACTGACCGGCTGGCGCCGGTCAGACCCCGTGGTGTTGACTCAGAAGGCGAATTCGAAGGACAGGGCCAGATTGTCGCGGTCCTGCAGCGCATTGCGGTTGTCCGCGCCGAAGTAGCGGGTGTAGGCCAGGCGCATGCTGTAGGTCAGCAGATAGTCCAGGCCCACGGCCAGGCGCAGTTCCTTGCGTCCTTCGATGAAGTTGGCGATCGGGCCCGGCGAGGTGCCGGACACGTCCTGGGCGTAGTACAGGGTCGGGCTGATCGAGAAGATGTCCAGCACGTTGTTGTAGGTCATCTGCCCGGCCACCCGGAATCCCCAGGAGAAGTCCTCGGCGTAGGGATTGCTGTTGACCTCGATGTCCTGGGGCAAGGGCAGACCGGTGGCGGCGCTGGTCACGGCGGCTGAACCGTTCAGCAGGGCCACCGTGAGCGGGTTCGATGGGGTGTCGGTGGCCGGCGCCTCGTAGGCGAGTTCGGACGGGTCCGGCAGATCCTGCACCTGCATGGCCGCGACTTCGACCAGGAGCAGGGACTGGTCCTGGCCCAGCAGGCCGGGGCCCATGATGCTGGCCACCGAGAAGTCCAGCTGGTGCACGTCATGGCGACGCCAGCCGCGCACGTACTCGCCGGGCAGCATGGGCCCAAGCTGGGTCGGCACGGGCACCCGCATGGCGGCGAGCACGACTTCCACGCCGTCCAGCTGCAGGGGCTGGTCCCGCTTGAGGCTGTACTCGCCCTGGAAGGACAAGCCACCGAACAGCGGCAGCATGGTATTGAAGCTGGCGCCGAACAGCTGGATGTCCTCGGGATATTCGAGGAAGTAGTTCGCGGTGGCTGGCACGCCCTCGAAACCCGCTGCGGTCGCGGTGCCACTGGCCAGCGGCAGGCGGCTGTGATAATTCACCGCATACAGGCCCCAGTCGATGCCGCCCC
>JBFKIN010000159.1:0-6273 GCA_041632255.1 Oceanococcus sp.
AGCCGCGACCTGGCTTTCGTCGATGCGCCTGTCTCCGGAGGGCAGAGCGGCGCGGAGCAAGGCACCCTGACCGTCATGTGCGGGGGGAATGAGAAGGCCTATGCGCGTGCGGCCAGTGTTTTCAGCGCGTATGCCACCAGCCATGGACATATGGGACCGGCGGGCAGCGGGCAGCTGGCCAAGATGGTGAATCAGATCTGCGTGGCGGGTCTGATCCAGGGCCTCTCGGAGGGGCTGGCCTTTGGCGAGCGCGCCGGTCTGGACATGAACCGCGTGCTGGATGTCATCGAGCAGGGCGCGGCGGCATCCTGGCAGATGCAGCATCGTGCACGGACCATGCTGCGTCGGGAATTCGATTTCGGCTTTGCCGTGGACTGGATGCGCAAGGACCTGGGCTATCTGCTCGATCAGGCGCAGGAAATGGGGCTGACCCTGCCGGTCACCCGGCAGGTCAGCCAGAATTACGATGCGATCAGCGCAGCGGGGGGCGGCCGCTGGGATACCTCGTCTCTGATCACGCGCCTGGACGAGGCTGAAGAACCCTGATCAGTTCTTGGCGAGTTTGCCGTCCGCCGACGGGTCCCGCAGCCGCCCGGTGGCCGCCAGCTCCTCCCGGATCTCCTGCTGGAGATCCGCTTTCACGCCGAAATGGAAAAACACATCGGCAATCACGAAAAGCGGCGCGGAAATGAAGCTCTGGTAGATGTTCTCGAAGAAAGCGGGCCGATTGCGCTCGAAGTGGATATGCCCCCAGATCTGCGCGGTCCAGCCAACGATCTGGCCGGCGAGGAAAACCAGGATGCCCGTCATCAGGCCCATCTGGGCGACCTGCCAGGCGCCGACCAGCAAGGCTCCGTAGAGCAGCGTGGCGACGGTGCCAAACAGCAGATCGGTGCGCAGGTAATACTGCACGCTGTAGAGGTAAAGCAAGACGGCCGCTGTCACGGGCATGCCGGCCACTTCGAAGAGGCCCAGCCAGTGCAGGGGGATGAAGGCGGTGAAGGTGATGAGCGGAACGCCCGCCACATGAATCCAGATGTTGGCGTGGTCCTGGTGGTAGGCGGTATAGAAAGCCATCTGTTTGCTGAAACTGCTCATTTCGTGCCTCTCGGTGTCGCTGAATCAGGTCTGCGGTCAAGATAGGCCGCCACTGGGCTCGCCACAATCGTAAAACTTAGGCCAGCTGTCGTAATTTTTACGACACCGCCAACGCCGCAATGTCTCCGCACGGAAAATTGACCGGCCCTCGCTTAAGCTCAGGGCTTGGCCACGGCACGCACCGACCAGATGGAAATCGGAATGAAAAAAGCCTACGAAAACCGGGACTTCCTGCGCAGTCACCCAGCCCGTCCGCTGCGCATACTCGCGGAGTATCTGGAACCGCACAGTCGCATGAAACGCCATGGCATCCGGCGCGCGATCACCTTCTGGGGTTCGGCCAGAATCCGTCAGGGACAGGACGAGATCGGCGACGGCCGGGACTACTTCACGCAGGCTGGCGATCTGGGCCGACTTCTCGCCCAATGGACCATGGAAGAACACCCCATGGGACGCCGCTATCACATCCTGACGGGTGGTGGTCCAGGCATCATGGAGGCCGCTCAGGCCGGCGCAGCGACCGTCAATCGCATGCTCAACGTGGGATTCAACATCGCGCTGCCTTTCGAGCAGAAGAGCAATCCCTATATCCCCGAGCAGCAGGTCTTCGAATTTCAGTACTTCTTCATGCGCAAGTTCTGGTTCCTCAACCTGGCCCGCGCGCTGGTGGTTTTCCCCGGAGGCTTTGGCACGCTCGACGAGCTCTTCGAGGTGCTGACTCTGATACAGACCCGCAAGGCATCGAAGCGACCCGTGATCCTGTTCGGAGAAAGCTATTGGCAGGAAGTGATCAACCTGCCAGCCCTCGCACGCCAGGGACTCATCGACGAAAGCGATCTGGCGCTGGTGGAACACGTTGACAGCGTGGAGCACGCCTTCTCCTGCCTGGTGGACGCGCTTCAGGCATGAGCTGCCGGGGAAGACAGGTTCAGCGCCGGCCCGAAGCCTCGGTAGCGATGGCCATGGCCAGTTCCAGAGCCTGTTCGCCATTCAGCCGGGGGTCGACCGTGGATTGATAGCGGCGCTTCAGGTCCTCGGCACTGAGCGCCCGGGCGCCACCGGTGCATTCGGTGACGTCCTCCCCCGTGAGTTCCAGATGAACTCCCCCGAGGCGACTGCCGCAGGCGCGATGAATGCGGAAGGCGGCCCGCAACTCCTCCAGGATGGCGTTGAAGTCGCGTGTCTTGATACCGTCAGCCGTGCTGTGGGTGTTGCCATGCATGGGATCGCAAAGCCACAGCACCGGCTGGCCGCTACGCTGTACCGTCTCGATCAGGGGGGGAAGACCCTCTTCCAGGTGGCCGGCACCGAAACGATGGATCAGCAGCAGGCGACCCTCCTCACGTCCGGGATTCAGGGTGTCGAGCAGGCTGCTCAACCATTCGGGACTCATGCCCGGCCCCAGCTTGATGCCAACGGGATTTGCGATCCCGCGGCAGTATTCGACGTGCGCGTGGTCGACCTGCGCCGTGCGCATGCCGATCCAGGGCAGGTGGCAGCCGAGGTTGTAGTGAGCACCGTCGCCGTCCTGTTGAGTCATCGCTGATTCATATTCCAGCAGAAGGGCCTCATGGGAGCTGTACAGTCGGACCCGGTCAAGATGCTCCATCCGCTGCCCGGAGAGGGTTTCAAAAAAACCGACCGCATTTTCGATTTCCGCCACCAGCCTTTCATAAGCGCCGGCCTGTGGGGTGTGCTGCATCCAGGCCAGATCCCAGTTTTCCGGATGGTGCAGGTCGGCGAAGCCCCCTTCGATGAGAGCGCGGACGTAATTCAGGCTCAGGGCCGAGCAGGCATGGGCCTGAAGCAGTCGGTCGGGCTGCGGGACTCGCGCCTGGGCAGTGAATTCCGGCCCATTGACGAGATCTCCGCGAAAGCTGGGCAACTCCATGCCGTCACGGCTTTCCGTGTCAGCCGAGCGCGGCTTGGCGTACTGCCCGGCGAAGCGCCCGATCCGCAGCACGCGCTGCTTCAGTCCGTGGGTCAGGACCAGGCTCATCTGCAGCAGGACACGCAGGCGGTTGGCGATGATGTCCGGACGGCATTCGGCGAAGGATTCGGCACAGTCGCCACCCTGCAACACGAAACATTCGCCGCGCATGGCGGCAGCCAGTTCGCCGCGCAGGCCGCGGATTTCTCCTGCGGTGACCAGTGGCGGCCTCTGCCGCAGCTCATTCAGCGCGGCCTGCAGGCGGGCGGCATCAGGGTATTGGGGCTGCTGCAGGATGGGGGCATCGCGCCAGCTCTCGGGCTTCCAGGCTTTCATCGGTCTGTTTTTCCTTCGGGAGCGGGATTATCCGCGATCGGCGGCGTGGGTCCCAGCGGCAGGCTCAGTCTGACCAGACGGGTCGGCAGTTGCTCGGAGATGACCATGGCAGCGGTGCCGTCGGCGGTGAAGCTGATCCCTTCGGCTTGCGGCAGACCAGGGCGCTCCAGCAGATGAGGGGGCTGCGCCATCAACTGCGGAATGCTCTGTCCAGCCGTGCGCGGCCACCAGTAGGCCTCAAGATAATTCAGCATCAGCAGTCCGCCGCCGTCTGCGCGGATGTCCATCGCCGTTGGCGCATAGGTGAGGGGACGCAGGCCGCGGGCGCGCCAGTCGCCGGCTGCGCTGAGCACCTCGACTTCGCGCTCGAAACGGGCGAGCAGGAGAGGTTGCGTCAGGGCTTCGGCGGCGTCGAGACTGTACAGACGTGGCGGTTGGTCGCGCTTGCTCAACAGGTAAATTCGTTCGTCCAGCGGGTCAAAGGCCACCGCCTCGCAGTCGCGCGGACCGTCCGGAAAACGCAGCGCCAGACTGTGAACCGACCGGACCGATGCATCCAGGGCCGCCGGCTCCTCGATGAAATGCAGTCGAACCTGATCGCGCCGGCCGCGATTGTCACCAACATCCGCCAGAATCAGCAGCGAACGGCCCCGCCACCGCATGCCGGCAATTTCCTCCCAGTCGCGCAGGGCGGGCACCGGCAGGCTCACAGGCACGGCACGGCCGTGTTCCGGGTCGACGTGAAAGAGCGTGGCCGCATGGCCACTGTCATTGTGGCTCCAGTAGCCGCCGGAGCCGGCAGTGGCCAGGCCACTGGCTTCCTCCAGGGCATGGCCTGCAAGCTGATACTGCTGCGAGGTCGCGTTCCCCGCCCACAGGCTTGAACTGGCCGTCAGCAGGAGCAGCAAAGGCTGGGCGAGCGGTCGTCGCGATGGCATCATGACGCGCAGTAGACCAGCCGTCGCGCAGCCGCACAATGGAGAGGGATCATCGGCATGTTGAACACTGAGCATTCCGGCTTGACGGAACTGCCGGAGCGGCTGGCCTTGAAGGAGCTGCAGCGCGGCCTTCGGCAGCTCAACACGAGGCTGGGCCGCAGGGACCCCATGCCCCGGCTGCGCTTCGATCTGCGCGGGCGCAGCGCCGGCCAGGCCCGTTTGCAGGAGTGGAGCATCCGACTCAATCCGACCCTCCTGCACCAGCATGGCGTTGATTTCATCCGGGACACGGTGCCGCATGAGCTCGCACATCTGATCGCCTTCGCCCAATACGGCGGGCGCATACGCCCGCACGGCGAGGAGTGGCGCCATCTGATGCGGCTGCTGGGGCGTCCGGCCACGGTCTGTCACGACTATGAGGTCAAACCTGCGCGGCAACTCAGACGTTTCGACTACCACTGCGGGTGCCGTCCCCATCAGCTCAGCAGCATCCGTCATCGGCGCTGCCTGCAGGGCATGCGCTACCTCTGCCGCCATTGCGGCGGCGAGCTGCGCGCGGACTGAGTCTGACCAGGATGACGGGCCGCATGTCGCTTGCTAATGTGTCGAGCATGCACGGCGGGTCCACACTCCCGGGAGAAGCTTTCTGATGCGCCAACTTGCCATTCTGCTGCTGGGCCTGGGCCTGGCCGGCTGCAGCACCATGGGCCGCATTGTCGACGTGCCGCTGGGTTGGCTGGGCTGGACAGACGATGGCGCTGCCGCATCGGACGGCGCTATCGCCTCGACGCGGCTGCTGCAGCACACCCGCGCTCTGGCCTCGGACGCATTCGAAGGCCGTCTTCCCGGAACGCCGGGAGAGGCAATGACCGTCGCCTATCTGGAAAAGAGCCTGCGCGAGAGCGGTGTCGAGGGCGCGCACCCGCAAGGGGGTTATCAGCAGAGCGTGTCTCTGGTCGGGCTGACCCCGGCGGTGGATGTCGGCCTGGAAGTGGGGCGGCGTTCAATTCCATTGCGTATCCGCGACGACATCGTGATCAACACCGATCGGGTGGAGAAGGTGGTCAGGGTGCGCAAGTCGCCCGTGGTCTTCGTGGGTTACGGGGTGCAGGCGCCGGAATACGGCTGGGATGACTACAAGGGCCTGGATGTCCGCGGCAAGACCCTGCTGATGCTGGTCAACGATCCGCCAGTGGCCGACCCGGCACGCCCGGGCGAGCTGGACGAGGGGATGTTCAAGGGCCGGGCCATGACCTATTACGGTCGATGGAGCTACAAGTACGACATTGCCTCCCGGCTTGGGGCAGCCGCCGTTCTCGTGATCCACGAAACGGGGCCTGCCGGTTACCCCTGGGAGGTGCCCGCGCAAGGTGCTGGGTCCGAGAGCTTCACCCTGGCCAGCGCCAATGGCAACAGCGACCGGGTGCCCGTGCAAGGCTGGATTCGGGACTCTAAATCTCGGGAAATCCTGGCCGCGGCAGGGCTGGATTTTGACCAGCTCAAGCAGGCTGCTGCAGGACGCGATTTCCGACCTGTCAGCCTGCCTGCCCGTGCCAGCTTTCAGTTGCGCAATACAATTCGCGAGGTCGAATCGGCCAATGTCGTGGGACTGGTGCGGGGCACAGTCCGGCCCGATGAATACATCGTTTTCACCGCACACTGGGATCACCTTGGCCGCGATGCCAGTCTGAATGGCGATCAGATCTACAACGGGGCGGTGGACAACGCAGCGGGGGTGGCCGGTTTGCTGGAGCTGGCCCGCCATTTCGCCGCCCGCCCCGCTGCGTGCAGCCTGCTCTTTCTGGCCGTGACCGCCGAGGAACAGGGACTGCTCGGTGCCCGCCACTATGCACGTAACCCCCTGTATCCGCTGGACCGGACGCTGGCCAATTTCAATACCGATGCCCCCAATGTCTGGGGCCCTACCGCCGATGTGCCGCTGACCGGCTACGGGCAGAGCAGCCTGGAGGA
>JBFKIN010000160.1:0-6224 GCA_041632255.1 Oceanococcus sp.
CGTGCCGGCAAGGCCTGTCTGACCCTGCCCAAGGGTGCGGCGGTGATGCCGCCGCTGCGGCTGCAGGATGAGCCCGAGAATCTGCGGCTGGTGACGATCAGCAATGTCGGTCGCCTGCTCCTGCAGCCGCTGCAGGAGCTGCCGCAACTCCCGCGGGGCAAGGGCAACAAGCTCATGGCCCTGAAAGCGGGGGAGAAGCTCAGCCATTGGTGCCTGCTGCCACAGGGCGCCGAACTGAAGCTGGAAGCAGGAAAGCGCAGCTTCACCCTGAGGGCGGGTGATCTGGAGCAATATGCTGGTAACCGCGCTACCCGCGGCCAGATGCTGCCGCGTGGACTGCAGCGGGTGGACGCGGTCGAGGTCCTGCTGCCCAAAGCGGCCGAAGCCGCGCCGGAAGCGCCACCGTCTCAGGACTGATCGGGCGACGGCGCCGCTGCTTCCCGGCGGCGGGGCCAATGCGCTTGAGTGCGCCCCGCGGGTCCGACCCGGCGGCCGTCGCTTCTGGCGCAGTATCCCCGGGCGGCGCCGGCGGCTTTCGCGGGCCCGCAGGTCGTCGAGCAGGATATGCTCGGGCGCTTGAACCCGGGGCGCTCAGCCCCATCTAATGCACAGTTCCACTTCCGGTGAGTCTGACCCATGACACGCATCCTTCTGTTCCTCGGTACCAACCTGGCCGTCATCTTCGTGCTCAGCGTCGTGGCCCGCCTGCTGGGCGTGGATCAGTATCTCGCCGGGCAGGGCCAGAGCCTTGGCGGGCTGCTGATCTTCTGCGCCATTTTCGGTTTCGGCGGCGCCATCATCTCCCTGCTCATGTCGAAGACCATGGCGAAGATGGGCACCCGTGCGCGGGTGATCGAAAAGCCGTCCAACTCGGCTGAGGCCTGGCTCCTGGCCACGGTGGAGCGGCAGGCCCGTCAGGCGGGCATCGGCATGCCGGAGGTGGCCATTTACGATTCGCCCGACGTCAATGCGTTCGCCACCGGCGCCAATCGCAACAATGCCCTCGTGGCGGTCTCCACCGGCCTGCTGCGCGGCATGACGCAGGACGAGATCGAAGCCGTGCTCGGGCATGAAGTGAGCCATGTCGCCAACGGCGACATGGTCACCATGACCCTGCTTCAGGGCGTGCTGAACACCTTCGTCATGTTTCTGGCGCGGGTGGTCGGTCAGATCATTGATCGCGCTGTATTCAAGAGCGACCGGCCCGGGCTGGGCTACTTCGCCACCGTCATGGTTCTGCAGCTGGTATTCGGCGTCCTGGCCAGCGTCATCGTGGCCTGGTTCTCCCGCCGCCGCGAGTTTCGTGCTGATGAAGGCGGCGCGGAACTGGCGGGCCGGCGCAAGATGATCGCCGCGCTGCAGCGCCTGAAGAGCCGGCAGCCCGTGGCCGGCGAACTGCCGGAGCAGCTCGCCGCCTTCGGTATCGCGCCGAATTTCGGTGGTGGTCTCAAGGCGCTGTTCATGACCCATCCGCCGCTGGATGTGCGCATTGCGGCACTGGGTGACAATCCCGTTCGCTAAAAGCCCGTGATGATCGTGGCGGCCGCCTTCCCGGGCGGTCGCCCTCAGACCTGGGCCTGGAACAGCATCGGCGTGGCCCGGGCGACGGCATCGCCCTGGGCGTAGTCAATGCCGATACCCTGAACGACCCGAAGCAGTTCCGGCGTATCAACCCGCGTCGCCATGGATTTCTTGTCCATGGCGCGCACGATCCGATGCAGGGATTCGGTGGCCAGCCGGTCGACCGGATCCTTGGCGGCATTGCGGGTGATCAGCGGGTCAAAACGGACCAGTTGCACCGGCATCTCCCGGATCAGCTTGTAGCTGGACGGCTGGGTGGAAATACCCGACAGGCTCAGTCGGCAGCCGGCGCGGGACAGTGCCTGGCAGAATTCCCGGGCGGTGGACAGGCGGCTTTGCACATCCTCTTCACGCAGGTCTATGCAGACCTTGGAACGGGCGATGCCACTGGTCTGGAAATTCTCCATCAGGAAATCCAGGAAACCCATGTTCTGCATGCTGTTCACCGAGACGGTGACAAGGCAGAAATCGACCTTCTCGTACAGCTCTTCGTCCTGCTGCAGCTTGCTGAAGATGCGCTCGAAGGTCCAGCGGTCCAGCTGCGTGCCCATCTGGTGCCGTTCCGCCACAGGCATGAAGACTTCGGCCCCGGTCCAGAAACCTTCGTCATCCTCCAGTTGCAGCAGGGTGTCGAAGACTTCGCCTGCGGTATCCATCGCCCGCTGCATCGGTCGGATTTGCTGCGTGGAAAGATGGAACAGGTTCTCCGCCAGGCCACGTTTGATGTGATTCAGCCAGTGGCGGTCGTCGCGACCTTCCCTGGGCTGGTTGCGGGCTTCCGCGAAAAGAACCTTGCCGCCACCCTCCAGCTGGGCTTTCTGGCACAGCTCGGCGGCGCTACGCAGAACATCCACCGGCCGACCGGATTCGCGATCCACCTTGACCAGGGCGATGCTGACGGTGATTTCGTGGCGCTCACCGTCCCAGTGGAAGCCCCAGCTCTGGGCATCAGCGCGCAGCAATTCAGCCGTGACCTGGGCCTGGGCGGAATCGTCCGTATCGAGCATCACGCCAAACTTGTCCGCATGCAGGCGATACACCGGGCTGCTTTCGCCAACGTCGCTCTGGATCAACCGGGCGAGCTGCCGCAGCAGTTCGTCTCCGCCCTCCGTGCCGTAGGCGCTGTTGATGCGGCTGAGCTTGTCGACATCCAGGTAAATGAAGTGGAAAGGCGGTTCGCCGCCCATGCGGGTGGCGTCGCAGCGGGCGGCGAGTTCGACGTCGAATGCCTGCCGATTGAGCATCCCCGTGAGCGCATCCCGGGCAGCGGTTTGCGGCCCGGCGGCTGCTGTCCGACTGTCCTGCCGGTTGTCGTGCAGCATCATCAGCACGCCGCTGGGGGCGCTTTTACTCGCGCCGAATACCGGGCCGCTGCTGATCGACAAGGGCAGGTGATGGCCGCTCCGGGTGGTGAATTGCACCGGCAGGGGACGCTCGCTGGGACGGGCCGCCGCAAACGCGCGGGCCGGCAGTCCGGTCATGCGGTTCTTGCCGCGCCGGTCGCCGAGATGAAAGATCTCATCGAAATCCAGATTGCGCGCCGCGTCCAGGGTCCAGCCGGAGAGGCTTTCAGCTGCTGCATTCATGTACTGCACGCGCCCCTCGCCATCCGCAAGCACGATGGCGTCAGGGAAGCCGTCCAGAATGCTCCATTCGCCGGCGCCAGTGCCGCCCACGCGCGCCCTGCCGGTCGGGCGGCCGCCGGCATTCCCGCGTGTGCTGTTGTTCAGTAACTGGCGGATTCTTTCGTGGCGCTGGTTCAGAAAGTGCGCGAGCGAGGCGACTTCACCGGTGCCTCGCGACTCCAGCAAGGTGTCTTCGGCCGGACGTTCGAGCTGTTCGAGCAGACGCCGCAATGGTGACACCATCAGCTTGAGGCTGAGCGCGTAGACGAGCAGCATGCCGAGGGTGATGGCGCCGATGGTGGCGGCCAGCGCACTGAGCTGCGTGGACGGGAGCCCGGCTGCATGAGGTGCGTTCGGTGTGCCCAGCACCAGAGCGCCGAAGCCGGGCAGATTGCGCACGCTGACCCGGCTGGCCTGTCCGCCGGCATCCGCCAGCCGCAGCGTGTGCTGGTTGCCGGAGTCTTGCCTCAGGTTCAGGCGCCCCAGCAGCTGGGCGGCCTGGCGTTCGGATAAATCACGGGTGGATTCGCGCAAGTCACGGAGCTTGTTGTCCCAGTCGGCGTCACTGGCCTGGCTTGCACGTGTCCGGGCCTCGGTCTGCTCGTGCAGATGCACTGCCAATGGTCCGAAACGGCTGTCGCGCTGGCCAAGTGATGGCAGGTTATCACCGGCCTCAATCCCCTTCAGGCCGGCAGCCCGCAGAATCTGCAATTCGTCGTCCAGCAGAAGGAAAAATGCGCCATCGGAAGGGCCGGCAGTCGCCGGGTTCTGCCAGGATCCTTCGATCTGCCAGCGCGCGGGGTCTATGACCAGGGTGGTGGTGCCGATAAACCTGTCGCCCTGGGTCAGGGCAGTGGCGCAGGTGATGACCGGACGGCGCAGGAAAGGCTCCTGGTAGCGTCGGGTGAAATGGCAGCTGGCGCCCCTGTCCCAGCGTAGAGGGGCATACCAGAGTTCGCCGAAGTAGCTGATCCGCTCCGGGTCGTTGTAGTCGTCGTGGCGGGAGACCTCGTCGTCGATCGTCCAGTACTGGCTGTGGCGAATCTGCTTGCGGTCGAGGGCGTTCGGTTCCGGCCAGATGCCGGCAGCCACGATCGCGGAACCGGCGGGAACCTTGCCCAGCAGTTCCGGAACGACCTGTCGCAGACGGTTCACATCGCCCCAATGACTCCGGACCAGGGTATTGAAGGCCAGGGCAAGGTTGCGGGTGTTGCTCAGCTCCTGCTGGATCCAGTCCAGCACATGCGCTTCGCGCTCAAGCTGCAGTTCGGCAGTTCTGCTGGCCAGCGGGCTGACAAGTTGCTGCTGCACCAGCACGGCGGCGGCTCCACCCAGGGTGATGGCAATCAGCAGGTGCCCCAGGAACAGCGGCAGGCGCAGGCTGCGATGCCTGGCGCTCCCGTGCGCGCTGTCCGAAGATGGGGTCATGGCGCAAGCCTAGCAAATACATGAACTTACGCGAAATCTTTTCATCACGTCCCGGTCCGGTTCGGGGACGGAGTGTTGCGCGGAGCGCGGGCTCCTCAAGCGAACAGTTTCGCGATTCTGTGGAGGCACTGGCCCATGCGTTCGATTTCGGCCACCGTATTGTAGGCGGCGAAAGAAGCCCGCACCGTGCCGGGTACGCCAAAGCGTTCCATCAGCGGCATGGCGCAATGATGCCCGGTGCGGACGGCGATGCCGTTTTCGTCCAGCAGGGTGCCGATGTCCTGCGGGTGGGCGCCCTGCATCACGAAGGAGACGATCGCGGCCTTGTCAGGTGCCGTGCCGATCATGCGCAGGCCAGGGATGGCCTGCAACTGCTCGGTGGCCAGCGTGAGCAGAGACTGTTCATGGGCGGACAGCTGATCGAAATCCAGGCCGGCGAGAAAGTCGATGGCGGCGCCTGTGCCGATGGCCCCGGCAATATTCGGCGTGCCGGCCTCGAACTTGTAGGGCAGTTCGTTCCAGGTGCTGCCCTCGAAACTGACTGTTTCGATCATGTCGCCGCCGCCCTGCCAGGGTTGGGCCTCGTCCAGCCGGGCAGCTGGCGCATACAGCACGCCGAAGCCTGTCGGGCCGTACATCTTGTGGGCGGAGAAGGCAAAAAAGTCCGCCCCCATGGCTTGCATGTCGACCCGATGATGGGCCATGGCCTGGGCCCCGTCGATGAGCACCCGGGCGCCGGCCGCGTGCGCCTGGGCAATGATGCTGTCCACCGGGTTGCGGGTGCCGATCGCATTGGAGGCGTAGCCAACCGCGACCAGCCGGGTGCGCTCGCTCAGCAGTTCTCGGTAGGCGACCATGTCCAGGCTGCCATCGTCGAGCACCGGAATGACGCGGATGCGGGCGCCGCTGCCGTTGATGGCCAGCTGCCAGGGCACGATGTTGGAATGATGTTCCAGTCCGCTGATGAGAATTTCGTCACCCGCCTTGAGGCGCGGTCGCAACCAGCTCTGGGCGACCAGATTGATGCCTTCGGTGGTGCCGCGGGTAAACACGATTTCCTGCCGGCTGGCGGCATTCAGGTAGCGGGCGATTCGGTCCCTGGCCCCCTCATAAGCCTCGGTCGCCCGGGCGGACAGGGTGTGCACCGCCCGGTGCACATTGGCATTGTCGTGCGCATAGAAATGGCTTATCGCAGCGATCACGCTGTCCGGGCGCTGGGTGGTGGCGGCGTTGTCGAAATAGACCAGTTCCTGGCCGTGGACCTGCTGGTCCAAGGCCGGGAAATGCGGGCGCAGACGCTCGGCGAAACCGCTCATGCCTCGACGCCCAGACTGAGTCCCTCGGCCAGTGGCCGGCTCACTGCGCGGCGCAGATCCTCATCGGCGATCTCACCCAGAATCGCGGCGGCGAAGCTGAGCATCAGCAGGCGACGCGCCTGTTCCATTCCAATGCCACGGCTGCGCAGATAGAACAGGGCCTGATCATCCAGGCGGCCCACGGTGGAGCCATGCGCGCAGCGCACGTCGTCCGCGTAGATTTCCAGCTCGGGCTTGGCGTCGACTTCGGCCTGATCGCTCAGCAGCAGGTTGC
>JBFKIN010000161.1:0-6216 GCA_041632255.1 Oceanococcus sp.
GCATCGCGGTCAGCTTCGGTGTGCTGGCGCCGCCGCAACTGGCCCAGGCGCCCGATGTCGCCCTGCTCAGCGCGGCCGGGCTTGGTGTCTTTGCCATCCTGTTCGGAACCCGACACATCAGTTCCAATGAGAGTCACCACGGCCTGCTGATCGCGGTGGCTTTCGAGTCCGTGGTTAAACTGGTGGCCTTTCTCTGCGTCGCCTGGGTGGTGCTCACCGGACCGCTGACCCAGGCGCGTGACGTCGTGGCCGAAGCGGTGATGCCGGTGTCCGGCTCGCTGAATCTGTCCTTCGCGGTGCAGACCGTGATCGCGGCCCTCGCCATCCTGTGTCTGCCGCGCCAGTTTCACATGACGGTGGTTGAAAACGCCCACCGGGATGATCTCAAGGTGGCGCGCTGGGTGTTCCCGCTGTACTTCGTGCTGATCAGCATACCGGTTGTTCCGCTGGCCCAGCTTGGCCTGGAAACCCTGGGCAGCGGGGTGAATCCGGACACCTTCATGCTGCGGCTGCCGCTGGCGACCGGTGAGCAGGGTCTGGCCGTGTTCGCCTTTCTGGGCGGTTTCTCCGCCGCCACGGCGATGGTGGTGGTGTCCAGCATCGCCCTGAGCACCATGGTCTGCAACGAGGTGGTGATGCCCTGGCTGCTGCACCGCGGCTATCTGCACAGCCGGCAGGACTGGGGCTCGGTCGTGAAGCGGGTGCGCCGTCTGACCATCGGGGTGCTGCTGGCCAGCGCCTATCTCGTCTACCTGTTCATCGCGCCGGATGCCTCACTCGCCTCGCTGGGGCTGATTGCGTTTGTCGGCATCGCCCAGCTGGCGCCGGCGCTGATTGGCGCCATGTACTGGCGTCATGGCAACGCGCGCGGCGCCCTGTGGGGGCTGTGCGGAGGCAGCCTGGTCTGGGCGTATACCTTGCTGATCCCGGCCTTTTTCAGCGGCCAGGACTGGCTGGTGTCGGGGCCCCTGGGCTGGTCCTGGCTGTCGCCCTATGGCCTCTTCGGTCTGCACGGCATGGACCCGGTCTCGCACGCCAGCCTGTTCAGCCTGGGCCTGAACCTGCTGCTGTTCGTGGGGATTTCACTGGGCAGCCAGGCCAGCCTGCAGGAGCGACTGGATGCGGCGCGCTTTCTGGAGCCTCTGCACCGCAGCGGGCACGGAACGGTGCGGGTCGGTGACCTCTCCGTCGTGCTGGAACGATTCTTTGGTCAGGAGCGCAGCCGCAGTCTCCTGAAGGACTTCGCCGAAGCCCGCCACGAGCCGCCCCCGCAGGCGGACGATGATGCGCCGCCGGAACTGGTCGCCTATGTCGAACGCCTGCTGGCTTCCACCATGGGGGGCGCGACCGCCCGCGCTCTGCTCAGTTCCGTGCTGGGCGGTCAGTTCGAGCCCTCCGACGAGACCGTCCAGGCCCTGGACCGCAGTTCGGATATCGTGCGCTTCAATCGTGAACTGCTGCAGGCGACCCTGGACAATCTGACCCAGGGGGTTGCCGTGGTGGATGCCGATCAGCGGCTTGTGGGTTGGAACCAGCGCTATCAGAGCATCTTCCAGTTGCCCGATGAACTGCTGCGCATCGGCGAGCCGATCGAAAGCATCCTGCGTTACAACGCGGGGCATGCGCTGGTTGAGCCGGAGCAGGATGCGGAGGAATGGATACAACGCCGGCTGGGGCATCTGCGGGCGAAAACCGCCTACCGCACCGAGCGGCGCCTGCCTGACGGGCGGACCCTGGAAATTCGCGGGGAACCCATGCCGGGCGGTGGTTTCGTTTCCACGTTCACTGATATCTCCGAGTTCAAGCGGATCCAGGACAATCTGGCCAAGACCAATGTCGAACTGGAGGAGCGGGTGGCCTTTCGCACCCGAGAGCTGCAGCAGGCGCGCGCCGAAGCCGAGGCGGCCAACAGCTCCAAGACCCGGTTTCTCGCAGCCGCCAGCCACGATCTGATGCAGCCGCTGAATGCCGCGCGTCTGTTCGCCTCCGCTGTGGCCCCGCAGGTCAGCGCGCCGGAATCAGCCGGTCTGCTGCGTGGCATCGAGCAGTCGCTGGCGTCGATGGAAGATCTGCTCGGTAGCCTGCTGGATATTTCCAAGCTGGATGCCGGTGTGCTGCCGATGTCGATCAAGGCTTTTCCAGTGCAGGAGATCCTGACGGCGCTGGAGCTGCAATTCGGCGTGTGGGCCAAGGAGCGCGGCCTGAGGCTTACCGTGCATCCCAGCCGGGTCTGGGTGCGCTCCGATCCGGCGCTGGTCAAGCGCATCGTGCAGAACCTGCTGAGCAATGCGCTGCGTTACACCCCGAGCGGCCGGGTCGTGCTCGGGCTGCGACGGACCGGCCACGAAACGGTGCGTATTGAAGTGCTCGATACCGGTCCGGGTATCGCCGAGGCGGATCGTTCCCGCGTGTTTCAGGAATTCCAGCGCCTCGCGTCCCAGGATGCGCAGGGAGAACGCGGATTCGGCCTGGGTCTGGCGATCTGCCGGCGCATCGCGGACCTGCTCGGTGCGCGTCTGGAACTGCGCTCGCGGCCTGGTCATGGCAGCGCCTTCACGCTGGAACTGGCGCGGGCGGCGCCGGGACCGCAAGCGACGCCTGCGACGGCAGCGCGCAAGGTTCTGGGGTCGCTGGAGGGCGTCTGCGTGCTTTGCATCGACAATGACGCCACGGTGCTCCAGGCCATGCAGGCGCTGTTGCAGAGCTGGGGCTGCCAGGTCAGCCTGGCCAGTGACGAGCGCGCCGCTCTGGAGGCCTGGGGCCGGGTGCCGCATGACCTCGTGATTGCGGATTTTCACCTGGACGACGGTCGCACGGGTGTTGATGCGCTTAATGCGCTGGCCCAGGCTGCCGGTCGCAGCGTGCCAGGCCTGATCGTGACCGCGGATCACGGCGGCGAAGCGGATGCGGCTGCCGGTGTCGCCGGCTATCGGGTGCTGAAAAAGCCCGTCAAGCCTGCCGCGCTACGGGCCATGATCTCGAGATTGACCCTCGGGGCCTGACGGCGTCCGCTTGTCAGGCCGGACATTCATTCCGCCGCTGTACCTGCGCGTCAACGATCGCATTCCTGCGCCGTAAAGGGGTTCCTTCCGGAACGCTCAGGCCTCAGCGTGATAGGGCACGCGTCGCCATGGGGCCCGCGCTGTGAGTTGGCCCGCTCGTTCTGTTCAAGCCTGCTCCCAGCGCCGCTTCGCGGTTGAATGCTTGCGTGAAATTGGCCCGTTGCTGGTCGCGGCCAATCAAGCTTCGATCGTCTGAGAAACATTTGAGAAGTCTTTGAGGAGAATCTCAATCATTTCCTGGAACGGCGGGGCACTCTGGCAACAACCCAATGCGCGGCCCCACTGGCGCGCGTGCTGAGACTCGCCAGAACCCGGAGCCCAGGAGAATGATCATGCACCGCCCACCTCGGATATTCGCCCTCATGGTCTCCTTGATGTTCTGGAGCGCCGGGGTCTGTGCGAGCCAGAACAAACTCGCCCCGCCGGACATTTCGCCCGGGACGCTGGACATTCGGGTCCATTTCGCAACGGGCAAGGTTGTTCCCCAGGGCAGCATTCCAGTGCGTCTCCTGATGCCGGAAGACCTCCAGGCCCCCCGTCGGATGGCGAAAACCGAAGGTGACGATGCCAGCAGGCGGGTCGGTAGCCTGCTGGACCCATGCCGCATCATGATGGGGCGCTGCGAAGGCGCGCCAAGGGCTGCTCCCGCTTGGTCTGCTTCGGTAGGGATAACCGATCACCGCCCGGTGCACGTGCAAGGTGAGCGGCTGAATACAGGGGCATTATTGGCCTCTGGTCGCCTGGACATCTGCGAGATGTGGGACGTGCTTTGCAAGCTCTTGTAGAGCGCTAAGGCGGCGCCGCTGCCTCTTCAGAGTCGCTTCATGTTGCCGCGAGCGGAGAAGCTCTGCGGCACAGCCGCCGGATCAATCGTTCCGCAAAGGACGACATGACCATGGTATGGCAGGCAGACGCGATGTGCGTTGTTCGCGGATGGGATAGTCCGATGGTGTCGGCAGGTAAGGGGGCGGTGCGGAACAATCCGGCTATTCCGTCGGGGCCGATCGCGACGACGGCGAGCGGGGCGCCCTGCCAAGCACCCTGGCAATAGAGACCGATTCAGGCTGTATGGCCGGCTGGGGAGTTCCCACAGAGAAACGTGCAGCAACCCTCACGCTCCGCGGTATTCCCGACAGAACCGGCGTCAACTTCGGGGCTCCGCGAACGCGCGTCAGCCGCCCGATTCGTCCTCGATCCGCAATTCGTCCACGTCCAGCTTCTGGGCGATCAGCGCTGCCTGGGTGCGGCTGAAGATGCCCAGCTTGCGCATGATCGCCGTCATGTGAGCCTTGATCGTGGCTTCGGAGACTTCCAGTTCGTAGGCGATCTGCTTGTTCAGCAGGCCGTCGCCGACCATCATCAGCACCCGCAATTGCTGAGGTGTCAGGCTGGCCAGCTGTGCCGCCTGATTCGCCGCCTCCTCGTCCGGTTCGGTGTCGATTTCCGGGAAGGACACGCCCCCCTCCAGAACCTGGCGTATGGCCGCGCCGATGTCCTCAAGGTTTGCGGATTTCGAGATGAATCCGGACGCGCCGAAGTCCACGGCGCGCCGGACAACCCCGCCATCGTCCGCGGCCGAGACCACCACCACCGGCATGCCGGGGTAGCGGGTACGGAGGTAGAGCAGGGAGGAAAACCCGCGGGTGCCCGGCATGCGCAGATCCAGCAGCACCAGATCGGCCTCGGGGTTTTCTGCAGCGGCTTTCTCAAGGCCGCCCATGTCCTCCGCCTCTTCAATGTGGACGGGGCCAACGCCCTGGATCACCGCCTCGCGCAGCGCTGCTCGGAACAGCGGGTGGTCATCGGCGATCAGGACGATGGTGTCGGACATGGGGTTATGTGCTTGTCAGTGCCTTGTGCTCCGCGATGAGGTTATCGACAACCGAAGGGTCTGCCAATGTCGAGGTGTCGCCGAGGGCACCAAACTCGTTCTCCGCGATCTTGCGCAAGATCCGTCGCATGATCTTGCCCGAGCGGGTCTTGGGCAGCCCGGGCGAGAACTGGAGCAGGTCCAGGCTGGCGATAGGGCCGATTTCCTTGCGAACCCAGTCGCGCAGTTCCTTGCGCAATTCCTCGGAGCCCTCTTCGCCGGCGTTCAGGGTGACATAGGCATAGATGCCCTGGCCCTTGATCTCGTGCGGGAAGCCGACGATGGCCGCTTCGGCCACACGCGGGTGGGCGACGAGTGCCGATTCCACTTCGGCCGTGCCCAGCCGATGGCCGGAGACGTTGAGCACATCATCGACACGGCCGGTGATCCACCAGTAGCCGTCCTCGTCGCGCCGTGCGCCGTCCCCGGTGAAGTAGAGGCCGGGGTAGGTCGAGAAGTAGGTCTGCTCGAAGCGCTCGTGATCACCATAGACGGTGCGCATCTGGCCCGGCCAGGAATCGAGAATGACCAGGTTGCCTTCGGTGGCGCCCTCCAGGAATTGGCCTTCGGCATCGACCAGAGCTGGCTGTATGCCGAACAACGGGCGCGTGGCGGAGCCGGGTTTGAGCTCGGTGGCTCCCGGCAGCGGTGCGATCAGGATGCCGCCGGTTTCGGTCTGCCACCAGGTATCGACGATCGGGCAGCGGCCGTCGCCGACAACCCGGTGGTACCACTCCCAGGCTTCCGGGTTGATCGGTTCGCCGACGCTGCCGAGCAGGCGCAGGCTGGATCGATCACTACGACTGACCCAGTCCTCTCCCTCGCGCATCAGCGCACGGATGGCCGTGGGCGCGGTGTAGAAAATATTCACCTGATGCTTGTCGACGACCTGCCAGAAACGCCCGGCATCCGGATAGTTCGGCACCCCTTCGAACATCAGCGTGGTGGCACCGTTGGCCAGCGGCCCATAGACGATGTAGCTGTGGCCGGTGACCCAGCCCACGTCGGCGGTGCACCAGTAAATGTCGCCGTCGTGGTAGTCAAAGACATGCTGATGGGTGAGGGCGGCATAGACCAGATAGCCGCCGGATGTATGCAGCACGCCTTTGGGTTTGCCGGTGGAGCCCGAGGTGTAGAGGATGAACAGCGGGTCCTCGGCGTTCATGACCTCGGGTGCGCACTCGGCCGACTGGGCCTCGGTCAGTTCCTCGTAATCCACATCGCGCGCGCCGTGCCAGTTCACTTCGGCGCCGGTGCGACGGACCACGACGGTGTGGCGCACGC
>JBFKIN010000162.1:0-6213 GCA_041632255.1 Oceanococcus sp.
CGACACCTCGGACCGGCTGTACTTCGAACCCCTGGTGTTCGAGGACGTGATGGAGATCATCGAGCGCGAAAAGCCCGTCGGCGTGATCGTGCAATTCGGCGGCCAGACGCCACTGAAACTGGCCCAGAAGCTCGAAGCGGCAGGCGCGCCGATCATCGGCACCTCGCCGGACTCTATCGACCTCGCCGAAGATCGTGAGAGGTTTCAGAAGCTGATCAATCGCCTGGAGTTGCGTCAGCCACGCAATCGGATCGCGATGTCTTCCGATCAGGCCATTGCCATGGCGATGGAAGTCGGCTTTCCTCTGGTGGTGCGTCCTTCTTATGTGCTGGGCGGCCGCGCGATGGAAGTCGTCTATGACATCGAAGATCTGCGGCGCTATATGGACGAGGCTGTGCGCGCTTCAGAATCCAGCCCGGTTCTGCTCGACCGCTTCCTGGAGAGCGCGATTGAAGTCGACGTGGATGCAGTGTCCGACGGCCAGGATGTCGTGATCGCAGGGGTGATGGAGCATATCGAGCAGGCCGGCGTTCACTCGGGCGATTCCTCCTGCTGCCTGCCGCCGCATTCGCTGTCGCCCGAAATCGAGGCGGAACTCTGCCAGCAGGCCAAGGCGCTGGCCCGGGCTCTGAACGTCAAGGGCCTGATGAATGTCCAGTTTGCGGTCCAGAACGGCGACGTCTACCTGCTGGAGGTGAACCCTCGGGCCTCGCGCACCGTGCCTTTCGTCTCCAAAGCCATCGGCGCGCCGCTGGCCAAGATTGCCGCCCGCTGCATGGCGGGCCAGAGCCTGGCTGCACAGGGATTCACCAAGGCGGCGCGTCCCCCTTATTTTTCCGTCAAGGAATCGGTCTTCCCCTTCAACAAGTTCCCCGGCGCTGACCCCATTCTCGGCCCTGAAATGAAGTCGACGGGCGAGGTCATGGGCGTTTCCCGCGCTTTTGGCAGCGCCTTCGCCAAAGCCCAGGTCGCCAGCGGTGTGACCCTGCCGACCAGTGGCGGCGTCCTGCTTTCGGTGCGGGGCTCGGACAAAGGCAGTGTGGCTGATCTGGGGCGCAAGCTGGCCCAGCGCGGCTTCAGGATCTTCGCGACGCGGGGTACGGCTCGGGAGCTGGAACAGGCCGGAGTGGCCTGCGAGGTGGTCAACAAGGTCAAGGAAGGCCGCCCGCATTGCGTCGACCTGATCAAAAATGGCATGGTCAGCCTTGTGGTCAACACCTCCGAAGGCAAGAAGGCCATCGCGGAGTCTCATTCGATACGCTCCGCGGCGATTCACTACAAGGTGGCGTACTTCACGACCATCGCCGGCGCCGATGCGGCCTGCCTGGCCATGGATTACCTCGGGGATTTCGAAGTGACGCCGATCAAGGAGTTGCACGGGGAACTCGGCAATGACTAACAAGACACCGCTGACCGCGCGCGGCGCGGAGAAGCTGAGCGAGGAACTCAAACGCCTCAAGAGCGTCGACCGGCCACGGGTCATCGCCGCGATTGCCGAAGCGCGCGAGCACGGTGACCTGAAGGAAAACGCCGAATATCACGCGGCGCGCGAGGAGCAGGGCTTCATTGAAGGCCGCATTGCGGATATCGAGGGCAAACTGGCGACCAGCCAGATCATCGATGTCAGCAAGCTGCCACAGACCGGCAAGGTCGTGTTCGGGGTCACCGTCGAATTGATGGACATCGATTCCGGCGAGGAACTGAGCTATCGCATCGTGGGCGAGGACGAAGCCGACGTGAAATCTGGCCTGCTGGCCTACTCCACGCCCATCGCCAGGGCTCTGCTGGGCAAGGAAGAAGGCGACGAAGTGGATGTGACGGTGCCCGGGGGCACCCGCCGTTTCGAAGTGCTGCAGGTGATTTACCAGTAAGCGGATCGGCGACGTCAGCGCGACTCGTGTCCAGGGCAGGAGGTTCGGCATGCTGACGGGGCGCAGAGCCGGTAATACGCCTCGTCGGTTCCGATGCGCCGCCGTGACTCTCATGTCCTTTCCCTGAATCATGCCGAAACGCAGTTCAAGCGGACGCTGGCTGCAGCGTCAGCGTAAAGACCCTTACGTCAAGCAGGCGCAGGAAGGCGGCTGGCGATCCCGCGCGGTCTATAAGCTGCAGGAGATCGACCGCCGTGACCGGCTGTTTCGTCCCGGACAGCGTGTCGTCGATCTCGGTGCCGCGCCGGGCGGCTGGTGTCAGTATGCTGTCAGTCGACTGCAGGGCCAGGGGCGGGTGATTGGCCTGGATCTGTTGCCCATCGAGCCACTGGCCGGCGTGGATCTGATTGAGGGCGATTTTCGCAGCGAGGCGGTCCTCCATCAGCTGACGGATCTGCTCGATGCCCAGGCGCTGGACCTTGTACTTTCCGATATGGCCCCCAATTTCAGTGGTATCCGGGATGCTGACCTGGCGCGTTCCTACGAGTTGGCGGAATTGGCGCGCGATTTTGCGGTCCAACATCTGACGCGTGGCGGTTCGTTTCTGGTCAAGCTGTTCCAGGGGGCGGATTTCGAGGCCTACCGTGACGCGCTGCGGAGTGACTTCCAGAAGGTCATGATCCGCAAGCCGGATGCCTCGCGGGCTGAAAGCCGGGAGTTGTACTTGCTGGCACAAGGCTTGCTAAAAGGTGAGAATGGATAATACGAAGATTTCCCGGGCCCGGGACCTGTTGGAGCAGATGTGAACGATTTGGCCAAGAACCTGCTGTTGTGGATTGTCATCGCCGTGGTGCTGATGAGTGTCTTCAGCAGCTTTTCGCCGACCGCCCGTACGGCGGAACAGATCAGTTATTCCCAGTTCCTGGATCAGGTCAAGAGCGGCAATGTCCGCTCCGTCGCGATCGAAGGACAGCAGATACGCGGCGAGACATCGGGCGGCATGAGGTTTTCGACCTACAGCCCGGAGACGGACAACGCGGCGATGATCGGTACGCTGCTGGATCACCACGTGCTGATCGTCGGTGAGCCGCCCAAGGGGCAGCCGCTGCTGCTGCAGATTCTGATCTCTTCCTTCCCCATCTTGCTGCTGATCGCGGTGTGGATTTACTTCATGCGCCAGATGCAGGGCGGTGGCGGCGGCCGGGGCGCGTTGTCATTTGGCAAAAGCCGGGCCCGCATGCTCAATGCGGATCAGGTCAAAATCACCTTTGCTGATGTGGCCGGGGTGGAAGAGGCCAAGCAGGAAGTGTCGGAACTGGTGGAATTCCTGAAGGATCCGGCCAAATTCCAGCGCCTGGGCGGGAAGATTCCACGCGGGGTTCTGATGGTTGGCTCACCGGGCACAGGCAAGACGCTGCTGGCCAAGGCCATTGCAGGCGAGGCCGGAGTGCCATTTTTCACCATTTCGGGCTCCGATTTCGTCGAGATGTTCGTCGGCGTGGGCGCGTCGCGAGTGCGCGACATGTTCGAACAGGCGAAGAAGCAGGCGCCTTGCATCATCTTCATCGATGAAATCGATGCCGTGGGCCGCCACCGCGGCGCCGGCCTGGGCGGTGGCCACGACGAGCGCGAACAGACCCTGAACCAGCTGCTGGTGGAAATGGACGGTTTCGAGGGCAACGAGGGGATCATCGTGATTGCCGCCACTAACCGTCCGGATGTGCTCGATCCAGCCCTGCTGAGGCCGGGACGTTTCGACCGCCAGGTCGTTGTCCCGCTTCCCGATGTGCGCGGCCGCGAGCAGATCCTGAAGGTCCATATGCGGCCGGTGCCTCTTTCGGCGAACGTCAAGGCCGACATACTGGCCCGTGCCACCCCCGGATTCTCCGGCGCGGATCTGGCCAATCTGGTCAACGAAGCCGCACTGTTCGCGGCCCGGGCGGACAAACGCCTGGTCGAGATGGATGATTTCGAACGGGCCAAGGACAAGATCATGATGGGCGCCGAGCGTAAATCCATGGTCATGTCGGACCATGAAAAGCGCCTGACTGCCTATCACGAAGCGGGACATGCCATCGTGGGCCTGAAATCGGTCGAACATGATCCGGTCTACAAGGTCACCATCATTCCGCGCGGGCGCGCCCTGGGGGTGACCATGTTCCTGCCGGAAGAGGATCGCCATAGCTATACCAAACAGCGCCTGATGTCGCAGATCGACTCCCTGTTCGGTGGCCGTATCGCCGAGGAAATGATCTTCGGGCCCAATGCCGTGACCACAGGTGCGTCGAATGATATCGAACGCGCGACGGACATCGCGCGCAAGATGGTCACGAAATTCGGCATGTCCGAACGGCTGGGCCCTCAGACCTATTCCGAGGATGACGGCGAGGTTTTCCTGGGTCGTTCCGTCACGCAGCACAAGCAGATGTCCGATGAAACGGCTCATACCATTGATGAGGAAATCAGCCGGATCATCGATGACAGCTACAAGCGGGCCGAGAAGATCCTGAAGGAGAACGAGAAGGTCCTGCACATGATGGCTGACGCGCTGATGAAGTATGAAACCATCGACGCCAGTCAGCTCAAGACGCTGATGGAAGGCAAGCCACCCGGACCGCCCGAGAGCTGGAGCGATCGCGGTGATCAGCCGCCATCGGCCGGCGCTGAGGCGGACGAAAAGGACGCGAAATCCGGTGATCAGGCGGATGATGTCACCCGACCGGCGCCGGGTGGTCCGGCCGAGCAGCACTGAAAAAGGATAGCCACAACCCGCCGGCTGGGGTCCGTATCGACAAATGGCTGTGGGCTGCGCGATTTTTTCGCCATCGTCAGCTCGCCGTCGATGCGATCAAGCAAGGTCGGGTGCACTGCAATGGGGACAGGCCGAAACCCAGTCGCCAGGTGCGTCCAGGTGATCGGCTGGTCATCGAGCGCGGTGAGCAACGCTTCGAAGTCGATGTGCTGGTTCTGAGTGACCAGCGCGGTCCGGCGGAACAGGCTCGGCAGTTGTTTCAGGAAACCGAGGCCAGCCAGCGGGCGAGGGAGGCCGCGACCGCGCAGCGCCGCGCTGCTCGCATCAGCGCGCCCCGGCCGCCGGCCCACCGGCCGGACAAACACGCTCGCCAGCGGATTCGCCGCCTGCTCGGCAAGTGACACGGGCCAAGGGCCCTCCGCGGCAACCCGGTCCGTCATCTATGCGAAAATAAGGCATGCAAGAATGCCCTCGCGGCACCGCCCTGAAAATACCGGAGACCCCAATGAGCGCAGGCAAGCCCACCATCACCTATACGCTGACCGATGAGGCGCCAATGCTGGCGACCTGTGCCTTTTTGCCGATCCTGCGTACTTTTGTGGAGCCCGCAGGCATAGAGGTTCAAACCAGCGACATTTCCCTGTCCGCCCGCATTCTGGCGGCTTTTCCCGAGCACCTGAGCGAAGAGCAGCGGGTGCCGGATAACCTGGCAGCCCTGGGCGAGCTGACCCAGTCGCCGGATGCCAACATCATCAAGCTGCCCAACATCAGCGCCGCCGTGCAGCAGTTGCGCAGCGCGATCAAGGAACTGCAGGGTCAGGGCTATCCGGTCCCGGATTATCCGCCCGCCGATGCGGATTCCGAGGAGGCCCAGCAGATCCGGGAGCGCTATTCGAAGGTGCTGGGCAGCGCGGTCAATCCTGTGCTGCGCGAGGGCAATTCGGACCGCCGCGCGCCCCGGGCGGTGAAGGAATACGCTCGCAAGAACCCGCATTCCATGGGCAAGTGGAGCATGGCCTCGCAGACCCACGTTGCCCATATGACGCATGGGGATTTCTACCATGGCGAAAAGTCGATGACGCTGGACCGTCCGCGCAATGTGCGGATGGAACTGGTCACCAAAGAGGGCGAGACTCAGGTGCTGAAGCCGGAGGTGGCGCTGCTGGACGGCGAGATCATCGACAGTATGTACATGAGCAAGAAGGCGCTGGTCGCCTTCTACGAGGAGCAGATGGAGGATGCCCGGGAGACCGGCCTGATGTTCTCCCTGCACGTCAAGGCAACCATGATGAAGGTTTCGCACCCCATCGTCTTCGGCCATGCCGTCAAGGTGTTTTACAAGGAAGCCTTCAAGAAGCACCAGTTCTGGCTTGACGAAGTCGGGGTCAACGTCAACAACGTACTGGTCGATCTGTACTCGAAGATCGAGGCTTTGCCCGGCTCTATTCGGGAAGAGATCATCAAGGACATGCATGCCTGCCATGAGCATCGCCCGGAACTGGCGATGGTGGACTCGGCAAAGGGCATCTCCAACCTCCATGCCCCGAACGATGTGATCGTGGATGCCTCAATGCCTGCCATGATCCGGGC